>JAYTJO010000035.1:0-5746 GCA_043730975.1 Thermoleophilia bacterium
ACGGCTGGGGGCCTGCACACATCGCATCGTGTCCGGCTCGATCAACACCAAGGCAACCAGCCTTCCTGCAGATCGAGCCGAACACGCTGCTCGGTGCAGGCCCTCCCCGGCGCGCACCCCAATTACCCATCAACCATCTAGCGCGCGAGCGGGCACCGTGATATCAGTTCGATATCATCTCTGCGATGCCGAACGTCCACATCCGTGATCTCCCCCCGGAGGCGGTCGAGACGTTGCGCGACGCTGCCAAGCGCCACGGGCGGTCGCTCAATGCCGAGATCGTCGCCGTGCTCGTGGAGCGGGCGGAAAGGGAAGCGCAACGGAAGACGCTTGCGAAGCGCCTCGAAGAGGCACAGCATGAGTGGCGGCGGATGAATCCCGACGGCTATCCGCCCGGACTCGAGCCCGAGACGATCATCCGCGAAGCCCGTGATAGCCGCTGAGATCGTGCTCGACGCCTCGGCTCTCGTGCGCGGGCTCCAGCGAGAGACAGAGGAAGCGATCGAGATCCTCGACCGTATCGCCGACCGCTCGCTTAGTGCCCACGCGCCCGACCTGATCGGCCCCGAGACCGCGAATGCGCTCTTGCGGCTTGTCCGCGCGGGCCATTCCTCGCCGCAGGCTGCAGCCACCATGCTCGAAGCCGCATCGTCGACCCAGCTCGTCCGCTATCCAAGCGCGCAGTTCACGCGGGCTGCGTTTGAACTGGCGATGGACACGGGCCTCTCCGCGTACGACGCCTTCTACGCCGTTCTCGCCCGAATGCTCGACCTGCCGCTCGTCACCGCCGACCGCAAGCTCGCAGCGGCGGTCGACGGTTCCGTGTTCGTCGCGTAAGAACGCGCCGCCGAATGGCGGATACTCCTGTCATGCGACTGCACGACGACGGCACCCTCAGCCTTTCCCCCTCTGATCTCTCGAGTCACCTCGCGTGCCCGCACCTGACGACGCTTTCTCTCGCAGCGGCCCGCGGCGAGATCGTGAAGCCGAAGCTCGACTCGCCGCATCGCGACCTCATCTTCAGCAAGGGGAACGAGCACGAGGCTTCGTATCTCGCGCGGCTGGAAGGGGAGGGGCGGTCGATCGTGCGCATGCCCACGTACGACGACGGGGGATTCGACGCCTCGGAGGCGCGGCGCCTCACCGAGGAAGCGATCCGGGCCGGCGCAGCGGACATCATCTATCAGCCATACCTCACCAACGGAACGTGGCGCGGCTTCGGCGACTTCCTCGAGCTGCAGCCTGACGGCGGCTACGAGCCGGTCGACACGAAGCTCGCTCGCACCGCCAAGCCTGCACACGTGCTGCAGCTGATGTTCTACGCGGAGCAGGTTGCGCGGATCTCGGGACGGCCGGTCGAGCGCGTGCATGTGGAAAACGGTCTCGGGGAGAGGGAGACATTCCGCGTTGTCGAGTTCCAGGCGTACTACCGGCGCGTCCGCGAGCGGTTTCTCGCCGCGATCGATGAAGAGCCCGACACGTACGGTTGGCCGACGAGCCACTGCGGGATTTGCGATTTCCGCCACATGTGCTGGCAGCAGCGTGTCGACGACGACCACCTGACACTTGTCGCCGGGATGCGGCGCGTGCAGGCGGAGACGCTGATGGACGCGGGGATCTCGACGCTCGAGGCGCTCGGCGACATTCCGCGGGGAACCCTTGGTGCCTGGTTGAAGCCGGGCGCCGGGCCGGATACCAAGTCCTTCGATGGCGTCCATCACCAGGCCGTGCTCCAGCTCCGTGGCCGCCGCGAGAGCCGCTACCTGCACGAGCTCCTGCCCGACCAGGAGGATCGCGGCTTCCGCCTGCTGCCCAGGCCCGACCCGAGTGACGTCTGGTTCGACATGGAGGGCCACCCGTTCTACGAGACCTCCTGCGGGCTCGAGTACCTGTTCGGCTACTGCTTCCGGAACGACGCGGGCGACGTCCGCTACGACGCGGTGTGGGGGAGAGACCGTGACGGCGAGCGGGTGGCCTTCGAGCGGTTCGTCGACTGGGTCGTCGCGCGCCGCAAAGCCCACCCCGGCATGCATGTCTACCACTACGCCGCCTACGAGCGCTCCGCCCTCACCCGCCTCATGGGCCAACACGGCACCCGCGAGCAGGAGGTCGACGACTTCCTGCGCGAGGAGGTGCTCGTCGACCTCTACCGCGTCGTCAAGCAGGCGTTGCGCGCGTCGACCGACAGCTACTCGATCAAGGCGATCGAGAAGCTGTACGACTTCGAGCGCACCGCCGACGTCTCCGGCGGCGACGAGTCCGTCGTTCGCTTCGAGGAGTGGGTTGAGACCGGCGACGACGCGATCCTCGAGGACGTCGAACGCTACAACGAGGAGGATTGCCGCTCCACCTACGAGTTGCACGAGTGGTTGTGCTCGATTCGGCCGCTCGAGATCCCCTGGCGGCTTCCGCCCGACAAACGGGAGCAGACCGAGCAGGCGGAGGAGTACGACGCCGCGAGGGAGGCACTCAAGGCCCGGCTGCTCGACGGTGCCGAGGAGGGCGAGCCGCGACGGCTGCTCGCGAATCTCGTCGACTATCACCAGCGCGACCAGCGGCCCGAGTGGTGGGCGTGGTTTCAGTGGCCGAAACTCGACGAAGCCGAGTTGATTCGCGACCGCACGGCAATCGGCGGGCTCGAGTGGGACGGCAGCGAGCCGGAGCCTGTGGATCAGAGTCTCGCCTACCGGATGACGTTCCCGCCGCAGGAGCACAAGATCGATCGTGAGGGCTTCGACCCCGGCAACGAGCGCGGTGGCTTTCGTACGCGTGTTGACGACGACGAGGGGTTCGTCACGATCATGCGCGGCAAGAAGCGGGCCGGTGAGCCGTTGCCGCGCGGGCTGACGCCGGGGCAACCGATCAACAACCGCGTCATCCGTGACGCGCTCCTGCGCTTCGCGCTCAGCTACGCCAACGGGGATCTCGGTGCCTATCCGGCCCTCGTGGCGCTTCTCGAGCGGCGGCCTCCCGACGTGCGGCTCGACCTCGGCCCGGTCGGTGCCGTTCTCTCACTCGGTGAGAGCTACCTGTTCGTCCAGGGGCCGCCAGGCTCGGGGAAGACCTGGCAGGGCGCCCGCATGGCGGTCGCGTTGATGCGAGCCGGCAAGCGCATCGGCGTCACCTCGCTCAGCCACAAGGCGATCCACAACCTGCTCCGGGCGATCCAGCACGAGGCCGACGCGCAAGAGTTCACGTTCAAGGGGGTCAAGCGCGCCCGCGACGAGGACGAATCCGAGACCGAGTTCGAGAGCCGGTGCATCGTCTCGTCCATCGACACGGACGCCTGCGCCAACCCCGCCTTCGACCTCGTCGCAGGCACGATCTGGTCGCTGACGCGCACGACCACCGATCTCCACGCTGCCGAGCGCCCGATCGACGTTCTGTTCGTCGACGAGGCAGGTCAGCTCGCTCTCGCTGACGTGCTCGCGGCCGGCACGTCCGCCCGCTCGCTCGTCCTCCTTGGCGATCCGAACCAGCTCCCACAAGTCTCGCAAGGATCCCATCCCGAGAACTCGGGCCTCTCCGTCCTGCAGCATCTGCTCGGCGAGAACGTGACGACCCCGCCCGACCGGGGCCTCTTCCTCGCGCAGACCTGGCGTCTCCGCCCCGAGCTCTGCGACTTCACATCGGATGCGTACTACGAGGGACGGCTCGAGGCTGCCCCGGTCACCGCGACGCGCTCGATCGCTGCGGGCAACGGGCCGGTTTGGCTCGAGGTTGCACACGACCATCGCGGCCAGTCGTCGGTAGAGGAAGCCGAGGACGTGGCGGCGGCCGTCACCGCCCTCGTTGGCTCCCCGTTCACTCAGGAAGACGGATCGACGCGCCCGCTGTACGAGACAGACATTCTCGTCGTCGCCCCCTACAACGCGCAGGTGCGAACGCTGCGCTCGCGCCTCCCCGCGGCGGTTCAGGTTGGAACGGTGGACAAGTTCCAGGGGCAGCAGGCCCCCGTCGTCGTCGTCTCGATGGCCAGCTCGACCGCCGAGGAGGCTCCCCGAGGTCTCGGCTTCGCCTTCGATCGCCACCGCTTCAACGTCGCCACCTCGCGCGCCCAGTGCCGGGCTGTTCTCGCGTGCACTCCTGCGCTGCTCGACGCCGACTGCAAGACAATCGAGCAGATGCGACTCGTCAGCGCTGTGTGTTGGTTCGTGGAGCTTGGCGAGGCCGGCTAAAACAGCCGCGTCTCGCTGGGCTCCGCTTGTTCCCTGATGCGCCCGGGAGGATTCGAACCTCCGACCCGCAGATTAGAAGTCCACCCGGATAGGCTGCAACGAACTGCAGCACACTGAATCTGCCTGCAAATAGCCGCTTTCACCGCTGCAATAGACTGCAGCGAACTGCAGCCTACGGAGACAGGCCGGTACGCTCACCGTACGCTCACCTGATCTGTACGCCCCGGCGGATGTGTGGCAGGTCTCAGCTCTGCCCTCAGCAGACGTTCGAGCAAGAGGGTGCTCGCGCATGCGGGAGTGCTCCCCGGTGACGTCAGCTCTCGCGTAGCAGCGGGATGAGTTCGGTTGGGGTAAAGCCTCTCGAGACCGGGGCCAGCGGCTGCGTCAAAATGCTTGTTGGCTCTTGTCGCTCAGGAAGAAGCCGTGCCCCGATCGTGTGCTGAGGCACGCCAGCCCAGCAGCGCGGGACGTGCAACGGAAGTACCCGACCCGCAACGTCTGCCCATATCGCAACACGCTCACCGGCGTTCCGCCGAAACCTCGCGCGTTGCCTTAGAGCCAGTTCTTGGCGGGCTCCTGTTCGATGAACCGTTTCGCGACGTCGATTCGCCGCGCGAACCAGACGTCGCCGAGCGATTGACCGTATTCGATGAAGCGGGCGAGCGCGTCTGAGCGGCCGGGGTTGCCGGTGATGCGTGGGTGCAGGCCGACGGACATCATGCGCGGTACGTCGTCGCCGTCATTGCGGAGGCGGTCGAGGTGCGCCTTCGCCATCTCGAGGAAGTGCTCGGGGCTGCCGAAGCCTTGCGGCACGACGTAGCGGGCGTCGTTGACGACCAGGCCGTAGGGGACGACGAGGTGTGGGCGGTCGAGGATCCGCGTCCAGTAGGGGAGGTCGTCGCTGTAGCAGTCGGAGTCGTAGGTGAACCCGCCTTCCTCGACGACGAGCTCTCGTGTGTTGGTGCTCATCTCGCGGCAGTACCAGCCGAGCGGACGTGAGCCTGTCGTGCGCGTGATCGACTCGACCGCGCGCCGGATCGCCTCGCGTTCCTCGTCGCGTGTCATCTCGAAGTGGTTGCTCCAGCGGAAGCCGTGCCCGGCCGCCTCGTCTCCTCGGCGTGCGAGCTTCTCGGCCACCGCGGGGTTCCGTTCGAGCGCGACGGCGGCGGCGAAGAACGTGACGGGGATGGCTGCGGCGTCGAAGACGCGGAACATGCGCCAGATCCCAGCGCGCGTGCCGTACTCGTACATCGACTCGACGGCCAGGTCGCGCTGTCCCTCGAGCTTGAACGGCAGCTCATAGAGGATGTCGTTCTCGCCGTCGCCCATGGCGAAGGTCTTCTCCGAGCCCTCTTCGTAGTTGACGACGATCTGCACCGCCACCTTTGCGTCGTTCTCCCAGCGCACGTGCGGCGGGTGCTCGCCGTAGCCGACGAGCTCGCGCGGCGGGCCTTCGACGGGGAGGTCCTCCTGCATGAAGAACTGTGGGTCGAGCGTCATGGCTGCATCTCCGGCTGTCGTGGGGCGGTGGTCAACGGTCGAGCTCCTCGCGCACGAGCGACGCGAGC
>JAYTJO010000036.1:0-1886 GCA_043730975.1 Thermoleophilia bacterium
TCTCGCGTCGCCCGCAGCGAGAGCGTCGAGCGTCGAGACCCCCGCGACCCTGATCCCGAGAGCCAGTCCGAGGCCACGCGCGACCGAGAGCCCGATGCGCATCCCCGTGAAACTCCCCGGACCTGTCCCAACGACGATCCCCGTAAGGTCGGCCGCGACGAGATCTGCCTCGCGGAGCAGTTCATCCACATCGGCGAGCAGCAGTCGCGAACCGGACACCCGCTCGTCCAGCACGACGCCGTCCGCGACGAGCGCGCTCGTCGCGAGGTCAGTCGCGGTATCGAACGCCAGGATCAGCACGGGCAATCTCCTCGAGCAGCGCTCCCGTCGCCGCGTTCGCCGAGATGCGTCGCTCGTCGGGGCCGACATGCTCCAGCAAGAGGGAGATGGCGGCCGGTGGGAGAGCTCCATGTCCTGCTTCCGGCCATTCGACAAACACGATCGTACCGTCGAAGTACGGCTCGACATCCCCCCACTCCGCGTGGCTCAGCCCGTTGAACCGGTAGAGGTCGAGATGGGCGACCACCGCCCTCCCGTGGTAGAGGTGGCCGATCGTGAACGTCGGGCTCGTCACCGGTTCGTCGATCCCCAGTGAGCGGCACGCACCACGCACGAGCGTCGTCTTGCCGGCGCCAAGGTCGCCGCGCAGGAGGACGATGTCGCCAGGCGAGAGTAGGCCCGCCAGCATGGCCCCGAATGCCTCTGTCTCGGCCGCCGATCGAGTCGTCCGCTCGATCACCGGTCAGAAGAGCCCGAGCTGGGTCGCTCCGACGGCAAGGGTCTCGTCTTCGACGGAACGCGCCAGCTCCTCGACCGGGACGACACGGGGCGGGACTGGCAGAGATCGCAGCTGCGACTCCCGTTCGAGGAGGGCCGGCAACCGCGAGAAATCGTCCTCGAGTACCTGCAACATCGAGGGGGTGTAGAGCGCGGCAGCGGGATGGTAGAGCGGGAAGAGAACGACGGTCGTACCGCCAACGGCCACCTCATGCTCCTGCCCGTGGACGCGAGTGATCCCGAACGGACGCCCCGAGAGAAGCTTCGTAGCGAAGTTACCGAGCGTCGCGACGACACGAGGCCGCACGAGCTCGACCTGGCGAAAGAGATGTGGCTCGCAGGAGGCGATCTCCGACTCGAGCGGATCGCGATTCTGCGGCGGCCGACACTTGAGGACGTTGGCGAGGTAGACGCCGTCGCGATGGAGTCCGATGCCCATCAGCAATCGTTCGAGCAATTCGCCTGCCGGCCCCGCAAATGGTGCTCCGCCCTGGTCTTCCTGGTACCCGGGAGCCTCACCGACCAGCATGAGGTCGGCGTCAGGATCTCCCGAGCCGAATACGACGCGGCTGCGCGTCACCGAGAGCGCACACCGCACGCAGCCGGCAGTTTCGGCGGCGTAGGCCGTCAGTGCATCGGCACGGGCGAGTGCGTCCATGAAACGGCCAGTCTAGGCACAGCGGCGGATGGGTCTGCCGGACATCCTTGCCGCCAGCGCCACGACACTATCCCGCGTGCATCCGGCTCCGAACGCGTCACGGGCGAGTCTCTCCAGCGCAGACGCGAGGCATAGCAGCGCGAATGCCAAGGGGATAGCGTGGTCTTCAAGTGCGGCTCACTCCAAGCGGCTCGCGGGTGAGTCCCTTCAGGATCCGCGCGCAGCGCGGCAAAGACAATGCTGAAGCGAGCCTACGATACGCTCTTCCATCGCAGGCTCGCTTCAGCCACCGCGATGAAGTAACCGGGTCTCAGTACGGTTCCGTCCCGGACGGCTCGCGGGCGAGCCCCTTCAGGATCCACGCGAAGCGTGGCAGAAAAATGCTGCAGCTAGGGCCGCGGTACGCTCTTCCACCGCGGCCCTAGCTGCAGCCGCAGCCGCCGCCGCAGCA
>JAYTJO010000037.1:0-2391 GCA_043730975.1 Thermoleophilia bacterium
GGGCGGCAAGCTGCTCGTCTCCCAG
The DNA here is from genome assembly GCA_043730975.1 of Thermoleophilia bacterium. Lineage (GTDB taxonomy): Bacteria > Actinomycetota > Thermoleophilia > Gaiellales > Gaiellaceae > Gaiella. Next base: position 26 of record JAYTJO010000037.1, read on the forward strand.
AGCTACGTCGACGCCAAGGTCAGGGCGAAAGACATGAAGGACTCCCGGGGCAAGAACAAGGGAACCGACGAGAACGAGGCCACGGACGAGGCTCCGCCGGCCAACGACGACGGCGAACCCCCCCTCCTAAAGCCGCCCACACCGAGCACTCGCGCATAGACTCGCAGAAAGGTTTGGCGGCGCCCTCACGACGACAGGAGGTACAGGCACGTGAGCGACCAGACGATCGACCGTAGTACGCTGCCGATCCGGCGGCCGCCGTTCAAGGGGGTCGTCGCGAAGACGCTCGACGGCTCGGAGCCGGACTGGGATTTTGTGGCGCCGATCCCGGCTCCCGATGGGGCACCGAACGTCCTAGAGATCCTCACAGACGATGCGGGTTTCGGCAACCCGGGCACGTTCGGTGGGCCGATCAGCACTCCGACGATGGACCGGTTGGCGGCGGGCGGGCTCAAGTACAACGGCTTCCACGTGACGGCGCTCTGCTCGCCGACACGCGCGGCGTTGATGACGGGGCGCAACCATCATGCCGTGGGTTTCGGCATGGTCGGCGAGTTCGCAGGCCCGTTTCCGGGCTATTCGGCGACGCTGCCGAAGGATTCTCAGACGTTCGTGAAGGCGTTGCAGGGGAACGGCTACTCGACAGGCTGCTTCGGCAAGTGGCATCTGACGCCCGACAACATGCAGGGCCCTTCAGGCCCGTTCGACCGCTGGCCGCTCGGCCTCGGCTTCGACTACTTCTGGGGTTTCCTCGGCGGGGAGTCGGGCCAGTTCGACCCCGTCGTTCTTGAGAACAACACCGCGATCGGCGTTCCTGAACAGGAGGACTTCTACCTCCCGGACGCGATGGCCGACAAGGCGATCGAGTGGATTCACAGTGTGCGCGCCCATGGCGACGAGAAGCCGTGGTTCACCTACTTCTCGACCGGATGCAGCCACGCGCCCCATCAGGTGCCCACCGAGTGGTCCGACAAGTACAAGGGTGCGTTCGACCAGGGGTGGGACAAGCTGCGCGAGGAGACGTTCGCGCGCCAGAAGGAGCTCGGTGTGGTTCCCGCGGATGCGGAGCTACGCCGCGGCCCGAGGCGATGCCCGCCTGGGACGCGTTGAACGAGAACCAGAAGCGCGTCTACGCGCGCCAGATGGAGGTGTACGCGGGGTACACCGAGAACGCCGATGCGAACATCGGCCGTGTGATCGACGCGATCGAGGAGATGGGTGAGCTCGACAACACGCTCGTGATCTTCATCTACGGCGACAACGGGGCGAGCATGGAGGGAACGCTGACGGGCACGTTCAATGAGTGGACGATGATCAACGGGTTGCCGCTGACCGACGAGCAGCAGCTTCAGCTCGTGCTGAAGTGGGGCGGCCTCGAGGCGTGGGGCACCGAGATGATGGCCCCGCACTACTCAGCCGCGTGGGCCTGGGCGGGCAACTGCCCCTTCCAGTGGGGCAAGCAGGTCGCCTCGCATCTTGGCGGCACGCGTAACCCGACGGTCGTCCATTGGCCGAAGGGTTTCGAGGAGCAGGGCGGGATCCGCTCGCAATTCACCCACGTCACCGACATCGGGCCGACGATCCTCGAGGCGGCTGGGATACCGCACCCAACGCATATCGACGGGATCGAGCAGACGCCGATGCACGGGACGAGTTTCAACTCCTCGCTCGGCGACGCAGCTGCCGTCGAGCACCACACGCAGCAGTACTTCGAAATCCTCGGCAATCGCGGGATGTACAAGGACGGCTGGTGGCTTGCCTGGATGATGCCGCGGATTCCGTGGAAGGTCGACCCGGAGACGATCAGGGGATTCGCTCCCGGCGTCTGGGATCCCGAAAGCGATCCGGTCGAGCTCTACTACCTGCCGGACGACTTCACCCAGGCGAACGATCTGGCAGCGGCACATCCCGAGAAGGTGAAGGAGCTGAAGGAGTTCTTCTGGCAGGAGGCCGAGGCGAACAACGTGCTCCCGCTCCTCGGCGGGCTGACCACGTTCTTTGGCATGACACCACCACAGCCCACGCAAACCCAGTTCACCTACTACGGCGACGTCCGGAACGTCGCCTCGGGGATGATCCCGAAGATCTTCAACCACTCCTACACGATCAGAGCCGAGCTCGAGATCCCGCAGGGCGGAGCCGAGGGCGTGATCGTGGCCGAGGCCGACCACCTGGGTGGCTTCTCGCTCTTCGTCCAGGACGGCAAGCTGAAGCACACCTACTCGTTCGTCGGCGTGATGGGGTTCAAGCAGGAGTCGAACTCACCACTGCCGGTCGGTACCGTCAGCGTGCGGATGGAGTTCGCAGCCGACGCACCAAAGCCTGCCACCGGTGGTGAGGTGACCTTGTACATCAATGACGAGAAG
>JAYTJO010000038.1:0-4169 GCA_043730975.1 Thermoleophilia bacterium
CCCCTCGCGGGCGACGAGCTCGACCTGATCGACGCCTACTGGCGCGCTGCGAACTACCTTTCGGTTGGCCAGATCTACCTGCTCGACAACCCGCTCCTCAAGGAGCCGTTGCAGGCAGAGCATGTGAAGCCGCGCCTGTTGGGTCACTTCGGGACGACGCCTGGTCTCAACTTCGTCTACGCGCATCTGAACCGTGCGATCAACGATCGTGACCTCTCGGCGATCTACGTCACTGGCCCTGGCCACGGCGGTCCCGGCCTGGTCGCAAATGCCTATCTCGAAGGCACCTACTCCGAGCTCTACCCACAGATTTCCGACGACGAGGAAGGCCTACGTGCGCTCTTCCGCCAGTTCTCGTTCCCCGGTGGCATCCCATCGCACGTTGCGCCCGAGACGCCAGGCTCGATCCATGAGGGGGGCGAGCTCGGCTACGCCCTGTCACACGCCTTCGGCGCCGCGTTCGACAACCCCGAACTCCTCGTCGCCTGCGTCGTCGGAGACGGCGAAGCCGAGACAGGGCCGATGGCCACCAGCTGGCACTCGAACAAGTTCCTCAATCCCGTCACCGACGGTGCGGTGCTGCCAATCCTTCACCTGAATGGCTACAAGATTGCCAGTCCCACGGTGCTCTCGCGCATCCCCCAGAGCGAGCTCGTCTCCCTCTTCGAGGGCTACGGCTGGCGACCGCTGATCGTGTGCGGAGAGTTGGACGAGCCACCGGCAGTCGCCCATCAACTCTTTGCGGCGGCGCTCGACAAAGCCCTCGATGACATTCGCTCGTTCCAGGAGGCCGCGCGCGACGGACGCGCGACGGAACGCCCGCGGTGGCCCATGCTGATCTTGAAGACGCCGAAGGGCTGGACGGGGCCCCGCGAGGTCGACGGAGCACAGGTCGAAGGGACGTGGCGCTCGCACCAGGTGCCGGTCGGCGCCGCCCGCGAGGACGCCGGTCACCGGAAGATCCTCGAGGAGTGGATGCGTAGCTACCGACCCGCCGAGCTGTTCGACGAGCGCGGGAGCCTGCGACCGGATTTGCGCGCCCTGGCACCGACGGGTGACCGGCGGATGAGCGCGAACCCGCACGCCAACGGCGGTGCTCTCCTCCGTGACCTTCTCCTGCCGGACTATCGCGACTACGCGGTTGACGTCGAGGAGCCGGGCACGGGATCGAGTGAGGCGACGCGTGTGCTCGGTCGCTTCCTGCGTGACCTGATCGTCAAGAACCCCACGACGTTCCGCCTTTTCGGCCCGGACGAGACGGCGTCGAACCGGCTCGGAGACGTCTTCGCCGTCACAAGCCGTGCCTGGGCCGCTGAGCGAGAGTCGACCGACGAGGGTCTCGCTCCCGATGGTCGCGTGATGGAGGTGCTGTCGGAGCACCAGTGCCAGGGCTGGCTCGAGGGCTACCTGTTGACCGGCCGGCACGGTCTCTTCAGCTGCTACGAGGCCTTCATCCACATCGTCGACTCGATGTTCAACCAGCACGCCAAATGGCTGAAGGTCACGCGCCAGATTCCGTGGCGGCGGCCGGTTGCGTCGCTCAACTACCTGCTCACGTCACATGTCTGGCGTCAAGATCACAACGGCTTTTCGCACCAGGATCCCGGCTTCATCGACCACGTTGTGAACAAGAAGGCAGAGGTGATCCGGGTGTACCTGCCGCCCGATGCTAACACGCTGCTCTCCGTCGCCGACCACTGCCTGCGCTCGCGCAACTACGTCAACGTCATCGTCGCCGGCAAGCAGCCGGCGCTGAACTACCTCGCGATGGACGACGCGATCAGCCATTGCACGCGCGGTGCCGGTATCTGGGACTGGGCCTCGAACGACGAGGGCGGCGAGCCGGATGTCGTCATGGGCTGTTGCGGAGATGTCCCGACACTGGAGACGCTGGCGGCAACCGCGCTCCTACGGGAGCACCTGCCAGAACTCAAGGTGCGTGTCGTCAACGTTGTCGATCTCATGCGCCTGCAGCCGAACAGCGAGCACCCACACGGGATGTCCGACGCCGAGTTCGACTCACTGTTCACCGACTCGAGACCGATCATGTTCGCCTACCACGGCTACCCGTGGCTGATCCACCGTCTCACGTACCGACGTACCAATCACGCCAACCTGCATGTGCGCGGCTACAAGGAAGAGGGAACAACGACGACCCCGTTCGACATCGTCATGCTCAACGATCTCGACCGCTTTCACCTCGTGATCGATGTCATCGACCGCGTCCCCGGTCTCGCGGACTCCGCGGGACATCTCCGCCAGCAGATGCAGGAGCGGCGCCTTGCTGCCCGCGCCTACACCCGCGCAAACGGCGACGACGAACCCGAGATCCGCGACTGGACGTGGCCCTATTGAACGGCGACGTCCTAGTTGTCAACGCCGGTTCGACGAGCCTCAAGTTGAGCCTGGTCGATCGGGACGACGTGTCGCAGTCGCTGGACTCGCTCGAGGCGGCTCCTCGCGTCTCCGGTGTCGGCCACCGCGTCGTCCACGGCGGCGATCGCTTTACCGGGCCGGCGCTGCTCAACGACGACGTGCTTGCCGAACTGGTTCGGCTGATCGAGCTCGCGCCCCTCCACAACGCGCCGGCCATTGACGCGATCGAGGCGGCGAGGGCCGCGTTACCGGACGTGCCACACGTCGCCATCTTCGATACGGCCTTCCACCGGACCCTGCCGGACATCGCCAGGACGTACCTTCTGCCCGCCCGCTACCGCGAGCTCGGGATCCGCCGTTACGGCTTTCATGGTTTGTCGGTCGAGTGGGCTGCCGAACGCGTCCCCGTTCCGCGCCTCGTTGTTTGCCATCTCGGTGGCGGCTCTTCGGTGACCGCTGTCCGCGACGGCCGCTCCGTCGACACCACGATGGGCTTCACTCCGCTCGAGGGCGTGCCGATGGCGACGCGCGCTGGCTCGCTCGACCCCGGCTCCTTGCTCTACCTGCTCCACCACGGAGTGTCACTCGAGGAACTCGACCACGCGCTCGAATACGAATCCGGCTTGACGGCGCTCGCCGGCACGGGAGACATCGAGGCGATTGAAGCGGACAGTTCGCCACCAGCTCTGCTGGCGCTTGACGTCTACTGCTACCGAGTCGCGCAGGCGGTCGCGGCCATGGCCACAGCGCTCGGCGGCCTCGACGCACTCGTCTTCACCGCCGGCATCGGCGAGCACTCGACCATCATCCGGGCCTCGGTCTGCCGGCGACTCGACTTCCTCGGTGTCACCATTGACGAGAAGCGCAACAGGAGCGTTAGCGGTAATACCGAGATCGGCGCCTCTGCCTCGAGTGTCCGCGTGTACGTCATCCAGTCGCGTGAAGACATTGTCATTGCCCGCGCCGTTCGGTGCCTGCTCCGACCATCGGTCTTCACGGAAAACGCAGATCACCTTCACAGGATCTTCAGCACCGCGCGCGAGAGTCGTGGTGAAGGCGATTTCAACTCAGGTGGAGGCGATTGAGATGTACGGCCATGATGGTGGCGACTGGCTCCGGATGTCGGTCGTGATCGGCTCCTGGGTGATCGTCGTCGGGGTGGTCGTGTACGCGGCCGCGAGGCTCGCGCAACGAGACCACGGGGGCGGGAGAGATCGATGACGACTGTCGCAATTGCCGAGCGACGCACGCCGGTCGCCCGCCTGCAGGGCGTACTCGTCGCTACTTGGGGTGCGTTCATCGGCCTCCTGCCCCATGTTCTCCACCATATTGGCCCCCTCGCCGGCGCCGCGATCCTCGCCGGCTCCACGGGTAGGGCCTTGTTTGCGGTGGTGGGGTTCGTAGCCGCGATCCCGTTCCTGCGCCGGCTGCACCGTCGTTTCGCAACCTGGAAAGCGCCCGCGATCGCACTCGTGATCTTCGCTGCGATGTTCTCGCTCTCGAGCTTTGTGATCGGGCCTGCGATCTCGGGTGACGGCGGTTCGGGTGGGCCATCGATTGAACAAGAGGGAGGCGGCCATGAACGGCACCACTGAGAACATCGGCCCAGTCTCCAGGTCGACAAGCTCCAGGTCGACGCGGCAGCGGGAACGCAACATGGAAAGCAGCACGTGATGAACGACTACGGCTACGGCCTCTGGGTTCTGGTAGTGGTCAACTCGCTCGTGTTCATCATCTTCGCTGTGAGCTTCTTCCATCCGCAGTCGAGGCGCGACTGGCGGGTGCTGGGCGGT
>JAYTJO010000039.1:0-1568 GCA_043730975.1 Thermoleophilia bacterium
GACGTGTCTTGCGGACACGCTCTTTCCCGATGTCGGCAAGGCAACGGTGACCGTTCTCGAGAGACTCGGGATCGAGGTCGTCTTCCCGGCCGAGCAGACGTGCTGCGGCCAGATGCACGGAAACTCCGGCTATCCGGGTGACGCCGCGGCCCTCGCGCGCAGATTCGTGGACGTCTTCGACGGATTCGACGCGGTCGTGACACCGTCGGGCTCGTGTGCTGCGCAGGTGCGTGAGCACTACGGGGATCTGCTCGACGGTAGCGATCGCGGGGTGCCGGCTCGGACGTGGGAGCTCTCGCAGTTCCTCACGGGCGTTCTCGGGGTCGAGGATGTCGGGTCGAGCTTCGAGGGAACGGTCGCCTACCACCCGACCTGTCACTCGTTGCGATTGCTGCGGGTGGGAGATGCGCCGCTTCGGTTGCTGCGGGCCGTCCCCGGAGTCGAGCTGGTCGAGCTCCCGGATGCCGAGGAGTGCTGCGGCTTCGGCGGCACGTTCGCTGTCAAGAACGCGGATGTATCGACGGCGATGCTCGGCGAGAAGATCGCAGCAATCACCGCATCGGGAGCCGCGAACGTGTGTGCCTGCGACAGCTCGTGCCTGATGCACATCGGCGGCGGGCTTCGTCGGCGCGGGGTGCCCGTACATCCCGTGCACCTCGCGGAGATTCTTGCGTGCTAGGCCGAAGCCCAGGAGACCCAGGAGACAGGCTAAAGCCTGTCACCGCTGTCACCGGTGCCGCCGCGCGGGACGCGAGGCCGGAGAGCTTTGCCCACGCCGCGTCTGGTGCGCTCGCCAACCAGCAGGTACGGACGAACATCCGCCACGCAACGTCCACGATTCGGCGCAAGCGAGCGGGGGTCGTCGCCGAGGTACCGGACTGGGAGCCGCTCCGCACCGCCGGTTCGGCGATCAAGGACGAGGCGCTGGCGTCGCTCGACTCGGTGCTCGTCGAGCTCGAGGCCTCCGTTGTCGCTGCCGGGGGCACGGTGCACTGGGCGCGTGATGCAGCCGAGGCGAACGAGATCGTCGTCGGCCTCGTGCGCGCCGCGGGCGCCAGGGAGGTCGTCAAGGTGAAGTCGCTTGCGACGGACGAGATCCGGCTCAACGACGCGCTCGAGGGGGCGGGGATCCGTCCCATCGAGACCGACCTCGCCGAACTAATCGTGCAGCTCGCGGGAGAACGGCCATCGCATCTCCTCGTGCCTGCGATCCACAAGAATCGGCGCGAGATCCGGGATCTCTTCCGCGATCGCTTTGGGCTGCCGGATCTCACGGACGAGCCCGCGGAGCTGGCCGAGGCTGCTCGGCTCCACCTCCGCGAGGCGTTCCTCCGCGCGCGCGTCGCAATCTCCGGCGCGAACTTCGCCGCTGCCGACACGGGCACGATCTGCGTCGTCGAGTCCGAGGGCAACGGTCGCATGTGCACGACGTTGCCCGAGGTGCTGATCACGGTGATGGGGATCGAGAAGGCGATCCCGCGGTTCCGTGATCTCGAGGTCTTCCTCCAGCTCCTGCCGCGCTCGTCGACCGGTGAGCGCATGAACCCCTATACGTCGCTGTGGACGGG
>JAYTJO010000040.1:0-3556 GCA_043730975.1 Thermoleophilia bacterium
GTGCTCGTCAACTGCGTCCAACACGCTGTGCACCCACCAGTGCACCTCGAGGAGTGGCCCGACGACGACCACCGCTCCCGCCTCGTTTTCATCGGTCGCGGCCTCGACGTCGGGCGCCTGCGCGAGTCACTCGTGGCCTTCGATCGCGTCGCGCGCTCGTGATCGGGAACCCGTTGCGTGCGGCCAAGATACGGCGCCAACAGCCGAGCACGGACGATCAGGGGACGCCGAGTACGCGATCGACGCCGCGGCGATAGCGACCGCCGCGCTCGAGCCCTGAGACGCCTCTTGCCGGGTGGATCAGTACGAGCGAGGCATCCCGAGCACATGCTGGCCGACATAGGCGAGGATGAGGTTGTTCGATACGGGCGCCACCTTGTAGAGCCGTGTCTCGCGGAACTTCCGTTCGATGTCGTACTCCTCGGCGAAGCCGAAGCCGCCGTGTGTGTCGAGGCACGCGTTCGCGGCTGCCCACGACGCCTCGGCGCCGAGCAGCTTCGCCATGTTCGCCTCGGCGCCACACGGCAGCCCTTGCTCGAACAGCCATGCCGCCTTGTAGCGCATCAGGTCCGCCGCCTCGATCTGCGCGTACGCCTGCGCGATCGGGAACTGTACGCCCTGGTTGGCGCCGATCGGCCTTCCGAAGACGACGCGCTCACCCGCATACGCTGCAGCCTTCTCGATGAACCAGTGGCCGTCCCCGATGCACTCCGCCGCGATGAGCACGCGTTCCGCGTTCATTCCGTCGAGGATGTAGCGGAAACCGAGCCCTTCCTCCCCGACCAGATCGTCGTCCGCAACGAAGACGCCGTCGAGGAAGATCTCCGTTGTCGCATGGTTCATCAGCGTCTTGATCGGTCGGATCGTCATTGTGCCCTCGGCGACCGCCGTCTTCATGTCGACGATGAAGGTGGATAGACCGAGTGTCTTCTTCTCGACCTGCTCGGCAGGTGTCGTGCGCGCGAGCAGCAGCATGAGGTCGGAGAAGAGCGCACGCGACGTCCAGATCTTCTGGCCGTGGACGAGCCAACCGCCGTCAATCTTCGTCGCCGTCGTTTGGATCGACGTCGTGTCAGAACCGGCCGCCGGCTCCGTGACGCCGAACGCCTGCAGTCGTAGCTCGCCCGAGGCGATCTTCGGCAGGTAGTGCTCCTTCTGAGCGTTGGAGCCGTAGCGCAGGATCGTCCCCATCGTGTACATCTGTGCGTGGCAGGCTCCGGCATTGCACCCGGAGGCATTGATCTCCTCGAGGATCACGCTCGCCGCTGTGATCGTCAGGCCCGCCCCCCCGTACTCCTCCGGGATCAGCGCGGCGAGCCAACCGTTCTCGGTCAGCGCGGCGACGAATGCCTCCGGGTAGCGATCCGGTTCGAGCTCGCGCCAGTACTCACCGGGAAATGACGCGCACAGCTCCCGTACGGCGGCTCGAATCTCATCGAGCTCGGATGACGGTGAGAAGTCCATCGGCTAGTGCGGCCTCTCATAACGTTTGACAGGAAACAGCATCGTCATGAGAGGCCGCACTACTGAGTTGAATTGGTAGTGCGGTGTCTCGCAGCGATCATGTTCTCGGTCTAACGTTGCGAGACACCGCACTAGGTCGCGCTCCTCTCGAGAGACGCCGGGCGATGATCAGCTGCTGGATCTCATTCGACCCCTCTCCGATCAGGAGCAGGGGGGCATCGCGGTAGTACCGCTCCGGACGGTACTCGAGCGAATAGCCGTAGCCGCCGTGGATGCGCATGCAGTCGAGCGCGTTTTCCTGCGCGGCCTCGGTGGCGAAGTACTTTGCCATTCCCGCCTCGAGGTCGGCCCGTTCGCCGGAGGCCTTCTTCTGTGCGGCCTGGATCGTGAGCAGCCGCGCCGCTTCGGCGCGGGTCGCCATCTTCGCGATCATCAGCTGCACGGCCTGATGATGTCCGATCTTCTTGCCGAACGCCTCCCGCTCCTGCGCGTAGCGGAGCGCATCGTTGAGAGCCGCCTGGGCGACGCCGACCCCGCGGGCTGCCACGTTGACGCGGCCGACCTCGATCCCACTCATGAAGTACTTAAAACCCTGGCCGACGCCGTCCTCGCCTCCGAGCACGCTCGCCGCGGGGGTCCGGAAGCCGTCGAACACGAGCTCGGTCGACTCGACACCCTTGTAGCCGAGCTTCTTCAGGCCCGGCATCGGGATCGTGAGCCCCGGGGGGTTCGTCTCGGGCTCCTTCTCGATGATGAAGCCCGTCATTCCGGTGTGAGCTGGATCCGCCGTCGGGTCGGTCTTTGCCAGGAGCATCACGATTCCCGACCGCCAGCCGTTCGTAACCCACATCTTCTGCCCGTCGATGACGTACTCGCCACCGTCGCGGGTCGCTGTCGTCAGGATCGACTGGACGTCCGAGCCGGCGTGCGGTTCGGTCATCGAGAACGACGACCGGAGCTCCATCGCCGCGAGTCGAGGGAGGAAACGCCGCCGCTGCTCCTCGGTCCCGTGCAGGCGGATCATCGTCGCAGCGATGAACGAGCCGTTGAGGATCCCGGACAGCGTCACCCAGCCGCGCGAGATCTCCATCACGATTAACGCGTAGGTGTCGAGCCCGAGCCCGAGGCCACCGTACTCCTCCGGGATAGTCGTCCCGAAGAGGCCCATCTCCCGCATCGTTTCGACCAACGACTCCGGATACTCGTCGCGGTGCTCGAGCTCCGACGCGACCGGGATCACGTCCCGGTCGACGAAGTCTGCGACCGCGGCGACGATCTCGCGCTGCTCCGTCGTTGATGCGCTCACAGGCTCGCCGCCTGGAGCAGTGTGAGCGGCGCCAGCGCGGCGGTGAGGTCGCTCTGTGCGTCCAGGGTCAGCACCGTGTCGGTGAGGGTCGTGGCCTCGTCCTCCGAGAGCACGAGCGTGGCGTTGCCGCGGAACTTCGCAACGACCTCCTCGTCGGAGAGCGGATTCTCGGGACCGCCCTTCTGATACGGAAGATCGCCCTCGAACGTCTCGCCCGAGGCGAGGGTGACGAGGACGCCGCCGGGGAACGCCTGGGGATAGGTCGGGTAGTCCCGCGTCTCGTACCGAACCTTGCCGGCAACGGCAAGCACCGCCGGGTCCGAGATCGCCTCCTCGGTGAAGTCGGCGACGGCCACGTGCCCGCGCACGAGGAGCGAGGCGACGGAGTACTGGAGCGAGAACTTGCCCTCGTACTCGGACCGCGGCCGCACCTTCTCCTGCGCCGGTTCGAGGACGAGCGAGACTCCCGCTGCCGGCACGGTGACGAGGATGTCGTCGATCTGGTCGGGCGCGAACGTGCGCCCCCCGCTTGCGACCGCGGCGGCGCCGAGCGAGCCGTGCATGAAGTGGCAGACCGGGAACGGCTTGTACGCGATGCGCGGCGTCTCCCAGCGCGAGCCGAGGTCGGCGAGCTGGCCGGCGATGTCGATCTCCCCCTCGGCTGCGCCGAGGAACGCGTGGTAGAGCCCGAACTTGCCCTCGAGCACCGAGCTGGGGCCAATCGCGCCGTGGCGCGCGAGTGCGACGGCGAGGTGCGCGCCGTGGGCAGCCCAGGCAGGATGCATC
>JAYTJO010000041.1:0-4024 GCA_043730975.1 Thermoleophilia bacterium
GCAATGAAGACTGACATTCACCCCGAGTACGTCCTCGCTCACGTCAGCTGCTCGTGCGGCAACGAGTTCATGACTCGTTCCACGAGGCCCGAGCTGCACGTCGAGGTCTGCTCGCACTGCCACCCGTTCTACACGGGCAAGCAGAAGCTGATGGACTCCGGCGGTCGGGTCGAGCGCTTCCAGCGCCGTCTCGAGAAGTCCGGCGGCCCTCGCCGCGGCTAGTGCGTCGTCCGGGGAATACGGTGCTGTTCGGGCGAGCGAAAACCGAGCAGCGCGAGGACGCAGGGAGCTTCGATGCTGGGTTGTACCGGGGCGAGCGAGGACGAAGCGATGCGAAGCGTTTGCAGCCGGCCGAGCTGTGCCGTATTCCCCGGACGGCGCACTAGGTTGTTCTCTTGAGCGTCTCGTACGGCGGCCAGGCCGTACTCGAAGGGGTCATGATGCGCGGGCCCGCAGTGTGGTCTGTCGCTATTCGCACGCCTGACGGTGAGATCGTCGCGGTGACGACGTCGGTGAACTCTCCGATGCAGCGGCACCGCCTCTGGCGCCTGCCTGTGATTCGCGGCGTCGTCGCGCTCGGCGAGTCGCTCGCGATCGGGTTCCGCGCGCTCGCGATCTCGGCGAACTACGCGATGCAGGAGGAACGCGAGGAGGGTGCAGAGGGCGAACCGGCCGAGGTCTCGACGGAGATCTCGAAGGGTCAGATCATCTTCTCCTTCGTGCTTGCGATCGGCTTCGCGCTCATGCTCTTCAAGGTCGGTCCTGCGCTGCTCACGAGCTGGCTTCCGATCGACGGCACGTACTCGTTCGTCGTCGTCGAAGGGCTGATCCGGGTCGCGGTCTTCATCCTCTACATCGTGCTCATTGGCCTGTTGCCCGACCTCAAGCGCGTCTTCCAGTACCACGCGGCGGAGCACAAGGCGATCAACGCGCTGGAGGCCGGCTCGGAGCTGACACCAGAGAAGGTGCAAAAGTTCAGTTTGATCCACCCACGTTGCGGAACGGCTTTTTTGCTATGGGTTATGGTGATCGGGATCTTCGTCTTCGCTTTCGTCGGCCGCCCTGTCTGGTACTGGTTGATCATCAGCAGAATTCTGCTGCTGCCCGTCATCGCCGGCCTCGCCTACGAGCTGATCCGGTACGCGGGGAAGCACCAGGGCAACCGCTTTCTGATGACGCTCCTCGCCCCGGGCCTCTGGCTGCAGCGGCTCACCACGCGCCAGCCCGACCTCGATCAGATCGAGGTCTCGATCCGGGCGCTCGAAGAGGTCATCCGGGTCGAGCAGTCCGAGAGCGAGAACGAGTTGCGCGCAGAGTCTCGCGTGGAGGTAATGGCGTAGCGGCGTCTGCCGCCGCGGTGACCCCGAATCTGCAGGAGGTAGACCAGTGCCCAGAATCGTTCGTGAGGCCGAGGTGACATGGGAGGGCAATGTCGCCCGAGGAGTCGGGAGCCTCAGTGCGGCGTCGTCGGGGGCCTTCTCCGGGCTGCCGTACTCGGTGGCCTCACGCGTCGGGAACCCGGAGGGCAAGACGAGCCCTGAGGAGTTGCTGGCTGCCGCGCACGGCGGTTGTTTCACGATGTCGCTCGCCGGCGAGCTCGCGAAGGCCGGCACGCCCCCCGTTCGCCTCGACGTTCGCTGTGTTGTGACCATGGACGAGATCGAGGGCAAGGGCCACCAGGTCGTCCACTCCGAGATCGTCGCCCACGGCACGGTGCCGGATTGCGACGATGCCGCGTTCGCACAGGCTGCGGAGGTCGCGGACGCGGGCTGCCCCCTTGCGGCGCTCATCCGCGGCACAGCGACCGTCACGGTGTCGGCCTCCCTCTTCAACGACCTTTCCCACCATCTCCACGGAAGGCTGATCACGATGGCAACCGAACGAACGATGACAACGACCTGGCACGGCTCGCTGCTGGATGGCGCCGGCACGATCGCGGCTGCCGGCAGCGGCGCCTTTGGAGCGCTCGAGGTGACATGGGCGTCGCGCGCGGAGGAGCCCGACGGAAAGACGAGCCCCGAGGAGCTCATCGCCGCGGCGCACTCCGCGTGCTTCTCGATGGCCCTCTCGCACGGCCTCGCTCAGGCGGGTAGTCCCGCCGACCGCCTCGACACGTCGGCGACCGTCACGTTCGAGCCCGGTGAGGGGATCACCAAGGTCGCGCTGAGCGTCCGTGGCACTGTTCCCGGGATTGACGCCGGGACGTTCGTGCGAGCGGCGGAAGAAGCGAAGGTCGGCTGTCCGGTCTCCAAGGCACTCGCAGGCGTGCCCGAGATCACGCTGGACGCCACGCTCGCCTGAGCTGCATCGCTTCGAACCTCGGCAACAGGCTGAACCCTGTCTCCAGCCCTGTCTCGGAGGACGCGGCCCGCGGGCGGGCCCCTTCAGGGATCTTCGCGATCGATGGCGCAGCACAGATCTGCAAACAGGAGAAGCGATGGTAGCTCGCGGTATGCTGTTCCGCCGCGAGCTACCATCGCCCGCATGGCCGGGATCGAACCACTCGTCGACGAGCTTGTGCGCTCCTATACGGAGGTGCAGGCGCGCCTCTCCGATCCCGCGGTCTATAACGACCACCGGGAGGCTGCGGACGTCGGTCGACGCCTGAAGGAGCTCGAGGCGCCGTACAAGCTCGCCGTTGCGTGGCAGGCGGCGCGTGCCGACCTCGCCGATGTCCGCAACGACCCCGAGCTGGCCTCGATGGCGGGGGAGCTCGAGACCGAGATCGCGCGGCTCGAGGAGGAGCTCAAGGCTGCACTTGTCGAACGCGACCCGGCCGACTCGAAGGACGTGATCGTCGAGATCCGCCAGGGCGTGGGAGGGGACGAGGCCGCGTTGTGGGCGGGCGACGTCTTCCGGATGCTTTCGCGGTACGCAGAGCGGCGCGGGTTCAAGACGGAGATCCTCTCGGCAAACGAGAGCGAGACCGGAGGCTTCAAGGAGGTCGTCTTCGCCGTCAAGGGCGACGGTGCATTCTCCGTCTATAAGTACGAGGGTGGAACCCACCGGGTTCAGCGCGTGCCCGAGACCGAATCGCAGGGACGCATCCACACGTCGACGGCGACGGTTGCTGTGATGCCCGAGGCGGAGGAGGTCGAGGTCGAGATCGTCGAGAGCGATCTCAAGATCGACGTCTACCGCTCGACCGGCCCCGGTGGCCAGAGTGTGAACACGACTGACTCGGCGGTGCGCATCACGCACCTGCCGACAGGAGTCGTGGTCGCGATGCAGGACGAGAAGTCCCAGCTCCAGAACCGTCAGAAGGCGATGCGGGTGCTTCGTGCCCGGCTCTACGAGCTGGAGCGCGAGAAGGAGCAGGCGCGGCTTTCGGCGGCACGGAAGTCGCAGATCGGGACGGGTGAGCGTGCGGAGAAGATCCGCACCTACAACTTCGCCGAGAATCGGCTCACAGACCATCGGATCAAGTTGACCGTGCACCGGCTCGACCAGATTCTCGACGGCGATCTCGAGGAGTTCACGGAGGCGATCCAGGCCGAGGATCGGCGCCTCTCGCTCGAGGCCGCCGGCGTATGAGCGCGGGGTCGCCGGAAGGCCCCACCACCATCGGCACCGTTCTGCGGCGCTCGACCGACTACCTCGCCGTGCGCGGGTCGGAGACGCCCCGGCTCGATGCCGAGCGCCTGCTCTCGAAGGCGCTCGGTCTGGAGCGGATCGAGCTCTACATGGCACTCGATCGCCCGCTCTCACCCGTTGAGCTCGATAGCGCGAGGGCGCTCGTTGTTCGCCGCGGCGCGCGCGAGCCACTCCAGTACGTTCTTGGCGAGTGGGGGTTCCGACGCCTGACCCTGAACGTGGATCCGCGTGCGCTCATCCCACGCCCGGAGACAGAGATACTCGTCGACCGAGCCCTCCTCCTGCTCGATGGGCGCGATGCGCCGCGGGTTCTCGATGTCGGCACCGGCTCCGGCGCGATAGCTCTTGCTGTCAAGGACGAGCATCCCGGTGCACTCGTTTCCGGTCTCGACTTCTCGCGGGATGCTCTCGCCCTCGCGGCCGACAATGC
>JAYTJO010000042.1:0-6016 GCA_043730975.1 Thermoleophilia bacterium
CCTTCCGGGATCATCTTCGCGAGCCGGTCGACCGTGCCGTAGGGGATCTCGAGTACCCGCCCCGCGTCTCGCACCGCGGCGCGCGCTGCCATCGTCGAGAACGTGATGATCTGAGCCACGCGATCGCGCCCGTACTTCTCCGCGACGTAGTTGATCACGCGCTCCCGGCCTTCGACCGCGAAGTCGATGTCCATGTCGGGCATGTCCTTGCGAGCCGGATTGAGGAACCGCTCGAAGAGGAGGCCGTAGCGCATCGGATCGACGTCGGTGATGCCGAGGCAGTACGCGGCGAGTGAGCCGGCTGCGCTGCCGCGGCCTGGACCTACCGAGACGCCGTCGCGCTTGGCGAAGTTGATGAAGTCGGCCACGATCAGGAAGTAGTCGGCGAAGCCCATCTCGTGCACGGTCTTCAGCTCGAACTGGAGCCGCTCGATCAGCTCCGGCGTCACCCTGTCGTAGCGCTTCCCGAGCCCCGCCTCGCAGAGCTCGACGAGGTAGTCGAACGAGTCGCGACCCTCTGGCGTCGGGAACGTCGGGAGCAGGATCCGGTCGAGCGCGATCTCGACGTTGCAGCGGTCGGCGATCTCGAGCGTGCGACGCATCGCGTCCTCGTGCCCCGGGAAGTCGAGCGCCATCTCCTCCGGCGTCTTGAAGTAGAACTCGTTCGTCCCGAACTTCCAGTGATTGGGGTTCTTCAGCGAGTCGCCCGACTGAATGCAGAGGAGCGCCTCGTGGGGATAGGCGTCCGTGGGGTCGAGATAGTGGACGTCGCCGGTCGCGACGAGCGGCAGGCCACGCTTGGCGGCGAGCCCGGGCAGCGCCTGAAAGACCGGCTGCTGGATGTCGAGATGGCCGTTCTGAAGCTCCACGTAGGTGTTTTCGTGCCCGAAGATCTGCTCCAGCCGATCGAGCTCCATCTCTGCATCGCCCATCCGCGCCTCGGAGATCGCCTTCGACACGCGGCCCGAGAGACAGCCCGAGAGCGCGATCAAGCCAGGCGCATACTGCGAGAGCAGCTCCCAGTCGACCCGCGGACGGTAGTAGTAGCCCTCCAGGTAGCCGAGCGAGCAGAGCTTGATCAGATTCGCGTACCCCGCCGTCGTCTCGGCAAGCAGCGTCAGGTGCGCGGTGCCCTTCGTCTGCTTGTGCCGATCGTCTGCGACGTAGACCTCGCAGCCGATGATCGGTTTCACGCCCTGCTTGTGAGCGTGCTTGTAGAGGTCGATCGCCCCTGCAAGTGATCCGTGGTCGGTGAGCGAGACTGCCGGCATCTCGAGGCGTGCCGCCTTGTCGACGAGCGCCGGGATCCTGCACGCCCCGTCGAGAATCGAGTACTCGGAGTGAACGTGGAGGTGGACGAACGGAGCAGACATCGGGAGTGCCACTTTACTGTCGGGATGTGACGGCGCTCGCTGGTGCGCATCGACACATGATCTGCCAGATTTCCCCCTCGGTTGGGCGTAGGGTCGCAGCCGTTCCGGGCGGGACAGGTCCCGCCCCTACAGGATCAGCAGAGTTCAGCCGCACAGCTCACCCGCTCATGCGAGCGAGCGAGGCGATCTTGTTCGCCGCGTCGAGAGCAGCAACCTTGTAGCCCTCGGCGAGCGTCGGGTAGTTGAACACCGCCTCGACCAGATAGTCGATCGTCCCTCCGAAGGCCATCACCGTCTGACCGATGTGGATCACCTCCGTGGCCCCGGCTCCGAGCGCATGCACGCCGACGAGACGCCTGTCCTCGGCCGAGACGAGGAGCTTGAGCATGCCGTGAGAATCGCCGAGTATCTGCCCGCGCGCGAGCTCCCGGTAGCGCGACATGCCGATCTCGTACGGGATCCCTGCCTCGGTCAGCTCCTCCTCCGTCTTGCCGACGAAGCTGATCTCGGGAATCGTATAGATCCCGAACGGGAGCAGCTCGGACATGATCTTCGCCTCCTCGCCGAACGCGTGGCGGGCCGCCAGGCGGCCCTGCTCCATCGACGTCGCTGCGAGCGAGGGAAAGCCGATCACATCACCGACCGCGAAGATGTGCGGCACGGACGTGCGGAAGTTCTCGTCGACGGCGATCCGGCCACGGTCGTCCACTTCGAGCCCGACCACATCGAGGCCGAGGTCGTTCGTTGCACCCTGCCGACCCGCGGAGTAGAAGACCGCGTCGGCGGCAATCCGCTTTCCACTCGCGAGGGTCGTCACGGTGCCACCGTTCTGTCGCTCGACCGCGGTCACGACCTCGCCGAAGCGGAAGACGAGTCCCTGATCGCGAAGGTGGTGCCGGAGCCCTTCGACGATCTCGTCGTCACAGAACTCGAGCATCGTCGGGCGGCGCTCCACGACCGTGACCTTCGTTCCGAGCGGCGCAAGCATCGACGCGTACTCGATCCCGACGACACCGGCGCCCACGACGACGATCGACGACGGGATCTCCCGCAGTCCGAGCAGGCCGTCCGAGTCGATCACCGTGAGCTCGTCGAACTCGACCTCGCTCGGGTGCGTCGGATGGGTGCCGACGGCGATCACGATGTTCGCTGCCGTGATCCGCTCCTCGGCATCACCGTCGAGCTCGAGCCTCAGCGTGTGCGTGTCGACGAAGCGCGCCGTCCCCGAAAGAAGGGCAATGTGGTTGCGCTGCAACTGATCGCGGATCACGTCGACCTCACGGGCAATCACGCGTTTCGTCCGCTCCCCGAGGTCGGCCATGGTGATGTCGGCCTTGACCCGGTAGCTGGCGCCGTACATCTCGCGCTGATGCAACCCCGTCAGGTAGATGACGGCTTCGCGGAGCGTCTTCGACGGAATCGTCCCCGTGTTGACGCACACTCCTCCGACCATGTGCCGGCGCTCCACGACCGCGACGCGCTTGCCGAGCTTCGCGCCCTGGACGGCTGCCTTCTGTCCGGCGGGGCCGGATCCGATCACGAGGAGGTCGTAGTCGAAGCTCACAGCGTGGCCACGTCACGATTCTGCATGACGAGCGGAGATCTTGCTGGTGCCGGGTGCCTACAAGCCAAGGTCTGTGAGCGCCGCCCGAAGCGCGCCCACCTCCACCTCGAGCGCAGCGACCCGCTCCTCGAGCGGATCGCGGGCGAGGACAGGCCGCGGCATCTCGGCCTCGGCGGTGTCGTCGACCTCCCCGCCGAGGAGCTGCGCGTAGCGCTCTTCCTTCTGCCCGGGGCGTCGAGCGAGCCGAGCAATGAGGTCGCGCGAGATCAGCCGCTCGAGCGTCTCCTCCACTTCCGCGAGACCGCCGAACGGGTGGAGTCGGTCGCTCCGCTGCTTGAGCTCACCGGGTGTCTGCGGCCCGCGCAACATCAGCACGCAGAGAATCGAGATCTCGGAGTCCGCGAGAGCAAGTGTGTCCTGGACGAGTTGTCGGTACTTGACGGAGCGGCTTCCCTGACCCGAGGCAAGCCGCGCCCACTCCTTGCGCCAGAGTCGCTGGAGTGCGTCGCGGATCGTCTCCTCGTCGTACTCGACCACGGGCTCGCGATTCGTCGCCTGATTGCAGGCAAGACGCAGCGAGTTGAGGGTCAACGGGTAGGTGTCAGGCGTCGTTCGCTGCTTCTCGATCAAGCAACCGAGCACCCGGATCTCAACGGGGTCTGCGTCCACGACGTGAGACTATCGCGCCGCTCAGAGGCTTGATGCGGCGCAGACGGGCGAGTCAACGGGCAGAGTAGGACGATGCAGAAGGATCCGGATCGCAACGTCGTCGGCGGTACCTTGCTGCCCTGTTCGAACGACCCGGTGACCGGGTTCTTCCGGGACGGGTGCTGCTCTACCGGGCCCGACGATCTCGGCAGCCACACCGTCTGTGCTGTGATGACAGAAGCGTTTCTCGCGTTTAGCAAACAGACGGGGAACGACCTCTCCACCCCGCGCCCGGAGTGGGGCTTCCCGGGCCTGCAGCCAGACGATCGCTGGTGCGTGTGCGCTTCCCGGTGGCTCGAGGCCCACCGAGCCGGCGTCGCCGCACCTGTGGTTCTCGGTGCCACCCACGAACGGGCCCTCGAGGTCGTTCCGATAGATGCACTGATTACGAGCGCTAGCCTTTAGATGATTGATTCCGAATCGCCGCACTCGCGGCTGGGGGCCTGAACCGACAAGCACGCCAACCCGGAATCAATCATCTAGTTCACCCGGTAGACGTAAAGCTCGACGGCGGAAACGCCGATGAGCCATCCATGGCCACTCGGCAGACCGATACGGACGTCCACAGCGTCATCGAAACAACACGTCTCCGCCTCGAAGCGTGGGACGATTGCCACTTCGAGCGATTCGCCAAGTTCATGCGTGATCCTGACGTGACGCGCTACATCCGCCCGCAACCGCTCGACCTCGAACGAGCGATCGAGCAACACGAGCGGTCGCTCGAGGAGTGGAGGCTCAACGGCTTCGGTAAGCGCGCGATCATCGAAGCCGAGACCGAGCGGTGGCTCGGCTTCGTCGAGCTCTCGCCCGTAGGCCCGAACAAGGGATCGCGCGACGAGGACATCGAGCTCGGATACTTCGTCGAGCCGTCGCGGTGGGGGGACGGAATCGCCACCGAGGCCGGCATCGCCGCCAGAGACGAGGCGTTTCATCGTTGCGGGGTTACGGAGCTGATCGGTCGCTGTCGTGTCGAGAACGTCGCTTCGGCGCGCGTGCTCGCCAAGGTCGGGTTCCGCCGCCTCCGCCTCTTCGAGCTCGACGACGGCATCGTCGTCGAGATCCACCGCATCGAGCGTGACAACTGGATGAGGACCCCGGAGCGTCATCAGCGCTCGGCATCCGACTTCAACCCGACCTCAGGCGCCGACTACCGCGAAACGGGATGATCGCATGGCAGTCGCTGACCGCGTAGCCGATCAACAGACGACGTACGATGTCGTCCTGCTCGCAGGTAGCCCTCGACGATATTCGCTCAACCTCGCCGTGGGCATCGCAGAGGGGACGCTGATCGAGGTTGACGGCGAACAGTGGACCGTCGCGGACGTGCGCGAAACCGACGGCGCGCCTCCGCAGCTCATCTGCATCTACTCCGTCTAGCCGCCGCCGGTAACCTACGGGCTCGGACGCGGTGCCACCGCCGCTCCGCATCGAGAGAGGCTGAGGGCCCCGGCCCCGTGATGCCTCGGCAACCTGCGTTCGCGCAAGGTGCCACACCCGGGGTGATGTCGAGCGAGGAGGAGACGAGAATGAGCACCACCGAAGCACGATCGTTCAGCGCGTTGCTGGCCCAGGGGCGAGCGCTGATTGCCGACGGCGCCACCGGTACGAACTACCAGACGATGGGCATGGAGCCCGGCCTCGCCCCCGAGGAATGGCTCTTTCAGGCTCCCGATAAGGTCATCGAGCTGCACCGTGCCTTCATCGATGCGGGCGCCGACATTGTCCTGACGTGCACCTTCGGGGCGACGCCTCTTCGCCTGACGGACGGGCCACTCGTCGGGCGGACACGCGACGTGAACGTCCTCGCCGCCGAACTTGCCCGGGAGGGCGCCGGCCCCGATCGACTCGTTGCCGGGTCGCTCGGGCCGACCGGTCAGCTGATCGAGCCCTACGGGCTGCTGAATCGCGAAGCTGCCGTCGCAGCGTACGCCGAGCAGGCGAGGGCGCTCGCCGACGGCGGCGTCGACCTGCTCGTGATCGAGACGATCTTCGCCGTCGAGGAGGCTGTCTGGGCCGTCGAGGGCGTTCAGAGCGTGACCGATCTTCCGCTGGTGGTCTCGTTCAGCTTCGACATGGGGACGAGGACGATGATGGGTTTGAGCCCCACCGATGCCGTCGCGGCGGTGCTCCCGCTCGGCATCGCTGCGGTAGGAACGAACTGCGGCCGATCGCTCGCCGACGCCGACCTCGTCGTGACCGAGATTCTCGCGGCAGCGGGCGACACCGCGGTGTGGGTCAAGCCCAATGCCGGCGTGCCGAAGATCGTCGGGGCAGAGGTCGTGTACGAAGCAGGGCCGGAGATGCTGGCCGAGCACGTGGCGCGCTACGTCGACCAGGGAGTGCGCATCGTTGGCGGGTGCTGCGGCTCGAC
>JAYTJO010000043.1:0-4060 GCA_043730975.1 Thermoleophilia bacterium
CGAGCAGGTTCGGGAAACGCGCCGGCATTGCCAGAGGCTCCTTGCGCGACTCGTCGTAGTTCGGGCCGAAGTCGACCGTATCCATGTCGATATCGCGCAACATCTCGGTCGCGAGGCGCGTGAGCCGGCATTCGGTATATCTCATGGCGGCTGGTGGATCGTCGTCGAGCGAACCGAAGTTGCCCTGACCGTCGACGAGCGGATAGCGCAGCGAGAACGGCTGGGCCATCCGGACGAGGGTGTCGTAGATCGCCTGGTCGCCGTGAGGGTGATAGCGGCCCATGACATCGCCGACGATCGACGCGGACTTCTTGTAGGGCCGGTTGGGTTGCACGCCTGCGTCATGCATGCCCCAGAGCACGCGTCGGTGGACGGGCTTCAGGCCGTCACGGACATCGGGGAGCGCGCGACTGACGATGACGGACATCGCGTAGTCGAGGAAGCTCGTGCGCATCTCGAGCTCGAGCTCGCGCGGTTCGACCCGTCCGGCGCCAAGTGGCTCGATTGCATCAGACAAGGTACTTCTCCTTCGTCGAAGAACCTAGATAGTGCGTTCGGAGCGCTGTGGGTTCGTCCGTCGACCGCAGCGGCCTCGGCCCACGCGCCGGAGCGGCAGACGGAGGAGACACGCGATGGTCCGCCCTATCTAGATGTTTGACTCCGTCAAACATTTGGTCAAACATCGAGGAACTTCACGTCCTTTGCGTTCTGTTCGATGAAGACCCGACGTGGCTCGACCTGGTCACCCATCAGCATCGAGAAGACCTGGTCGGCCGCGGCCGCGTCGTCGACCTCGACCTTGAGGAGCATCCGGCGGGCGGGATCCATGGTCGTCTCCCATAGCTGCTCGGGATTCATCTCGCCGAGGCCCTTGAAGCGGCTGATCTGCATGCCCTCCTTGGCGAGCTCGAGGGCTGCGTGCCGGAGATCGGCGTAGCTGCTGGCCGTCGCTGACTTCTTCCCGTACGTCAGCTCGAAACCCGGCAGCCCGACGATCTCGGCGAGCTTCTCATATGCACGCTTGAGGCTGGCATACGAGGCCGAGGCGAAGAGCCCGGCCGGGAGATCTAGATGCGTCGCGGCGCTCGTCTCGGTTTCGATGATCTTGACGCTGAGCCTGTCCTCGAGTCGCTCCGTGACCGAGAGCTGGTAGCCGTTTGCCGGGATCGCAGAGATCGCCGTCTCGGCATCCTCGGCGTTCAGCGCATCCGTCTCGACGAGCCGATGCTCGATCACGAAGTTGGCCGCAGCCGGATACTCGCTCTCGAGCTTCGCCTGCCAGGCCTCGAGGTCAGAGAGGGCCCGCGCGAAGCGCTGATAGCGAGCTTCCGTGAAGGAGACGTCCTCACCGCCGCGTGACGCGATCGTGATGTCCTTTACCCGCTCGCGGACGAGGAGCTCCTCGAGCTGGCTGTCCTTCTCGAAGTAGTGCTCCTGGTTGCCGAGCTTCACGTGGTAGAGGGGCGGCACCGCGATGTAGATGTGCCCGCGGTCGACGAGCTCACGCATCGTGCGGTAGATGAACGTGAGGATCAGCGTCCGGATGTGCGCGCCGTCGACGTCGGCATCGGTCATCACAATGATCCGGCCGTAGCGGATGTTCTCGATCGTGAACTCGTCGCCGAAGCCGGTGCCGATCGCAGTGATCATCGCCTGGATTTCGGTGTTCGACAGAACCTTGTTGATCCGGTTCTTCTCGCTGTTGATGATCTTCCCACGGAGAGGCAGAATCGCCTGGTACGTGCGATCACGGGCCTGCTTGGCCGAGCCGCCGGCACTGTCGCCTTCGACGATGTACAGCTCGCAGAGATCGGCATCCTTGAGCGAGCAGTCGGCGAGCTTGCCGGGCAGCGCGGAGTTTTCGAGTGCGCTCTTGCGGCGCGTCAGCTCCCGTGCCTTCTTGGCAGCCTGCCGCGCGCGAGAAGCGGACAGCGCCTTCGTGATGATCTGGCGCGCCTCTGCAGGGTTCTCCTCGAGGAACTCGGCGAGCCGCTGGTTTACCGTCTGCTCGACGAGGCCCTTCACCCCTGGGTTCCCGAGCTTCGTCTTCGTCTGGCCCTCGAACTGGGGATCGCGGAGCTTGACAGAGATGACCGCGGCGAGGCCCTCGCGAACGTCCTCGCCTTCGAGGTTGTCCTCCTTCTCCTTCAGGAGCCCCTTGTCGCGGGCGTACTTGTTCAGGGTTCCGGTGAGGGCCGCCTTGAAGCCCGAAAGGTGCGTGCCGCCCTCGGTCGTGTTGATGTTGTTCGCAAAAGAGAACACCGACTCGACGTACGACGTGTTCCACTGCATAGCGACCTCGACGGCGCCCTGCTCCGTCTCGCCTTCGAAGTAGACAACGTGCTTGTGGACGGTCTCCTTCGACTCGTTGACGTACGACACGAAGTCGCGAATGCCGCCTTCGTAGTGGAACTCCTGGGTCGTTCCTGCTGGCCGCTCGTCGCGCAGGACGATCCTGAGGCCACGGGTGAGGAAGGCTGTCTCGCGAAGGCGCTGGGCAAGCGTCGAGGCCGAGAAGTCCGTCTCCTCGAAGATCTCCCTGTCCGGAAAGAACGAGATCGAGGTGCCCGTGCCCTCAGCCGGACCGACCACTTCCATGTCGCCCTGCGGCACACCGCGGGCGAACTCCTGCCGGTAGAGGGTGCCATCCCGCCGCACCTCGGCGATGAGCCACTCGGAGAGCGCGTTGACGACGGAGACGCCGACACCGTGGAGGCCGCCGGAGACCTTGTAGCCCTCGCCCCCGAACTTCCCGCCCGCGTGGAGCTTCGTCAGCACGACCGTGAGCGCGGGAAGCCCCTGCTCCTCGATCATGTCGACCGGGATCCCGGCACCGTCGTCGACGACGGTGATCGAGTCGTCGGGGTGGATCGTGACGTCGACGGAGTCGTTGCGGCCGGCAAGCGCCTCGTCGACGGCGTTGTCGACGACCTCGTACACGAGGTGGTGAAGGCCCCTCGGGCCGGTCGAACCGATGTACATCCCGGGGCGGAGCCGTACCGGCTCGAGGCCTTCCAGGACCGTGATGTCCTTTGCGGTGTAGTCCGTCTCGGTCACGCGGGTGGTGTCCCCTTTACTCAGCAGAAAAGCCCTGCAAATAGGGCTTTTTGTGGATCCTGACAGTGTATCAGAAACAGCGGTCGGCGGCGGGCGTAGCGAGGCTCGCTGCGGCAGCCCTGGCGATCGTCTCGCGGAGCTTTTCATCCGTCATCGCGGCGGTGAGCTCCCTGGCGAGCAATCGCGTCGCGGCGTCGATCTCGGGCGGTGTGGGCGCGTTCGCGCCGCCAGCGGGCGCGGCGGGCGACGGCACCGGGCCGGGGCTGAACTTGATCGTTGCCGGAGCGCCCTCCCCCACGGCGGCTGCAAGCTTCGCGAGGATCTCCTCGGAGAGCAGCCCTAGCTCGAATGCCCAGCTTGCCGAGGTTGCCGCAACGACGAGCGTCCCATCACGCGCGATTCGCTGTGGCCAGGCGGCGCGCGAGATCGCGTCGCCCACCGCGACGGGCCACACCCGAACGACATCCGCGAGGGCGCCTGCGTCCGGCACGCCGGCACCCTTGAGCGCTCCACGAACCGATCCCTCGAGGCGCTCCATCAGGCGGCCTCGACCCGACCGGGAGTGACGCGTAGGAGTTGGGCGGGCGCGAGCGGGAGTGCCTCCGGACCCGTAGCAGTGACGATCGTCTGCCCCACGCCGCCGATGCGCTCGCTCAGGATGCGCCGACGCCGCTCATCGAGCTCGGAGAGCGCGTCGTCGAGAAGCAGGAGCGGTGGCACTCTTCGCCGTATCGTGATCAGCTCCGCTTCGGCGAGCAGGAGCGCGAGCACGGCGAGCCGCTGCTCTCCCTGCGAGCCGAAGGTACGGAGATCGCGATCGCCGGAGCGGACGGCGATTTCGTCCAGATGGGGTCCTAGGCCCGTCGTACCGCGTTCGATATCCCTGTCGAGGCGCGCTTCGAGCGCGGCTATCGTCGGCGGCTCCATGTCGTATCCGAGCGATGCATCCTCGAGCCCGAGCTCCGCGGCACGCTCTGCAAAGCCTGGTTGGAGAAGCCCGATC
>JAYTJO010000044.1:0-3747 GCA_043730975.1 Thermoleophilia bacterium
TGGCAAGGGATTTCTTCCGGCGCCGGGTGTGATCACGGTGTACGAGGAGCCATCGGGGCCTGGCGTGCGCGTCGACTCCGGCGTGCGCGCGGGCGACGAGATCTCGGGCTACTACGACCCGATGATCGCCAAGCTCATCGTCCACGACACCAACCGGGAGACGGCGCGCAAGCGGATGCTTCGCGCGCTTGCGGAGTTCAGGATCGGGGGCGTGCCGACGCTCCTCGGGTTCCACGCGGCGCTTCTGACCGAGCCGTGCTTCATCGAGGGTGGCACGTGTCATGGGTGCGTTGAGTCGCAGGAGCTTGCGCAGCGCGCAGAGGAAATGACAAAGTCGTTTACGTATCAGACAACAAGTGTAATGAGAGGCTCGGATGGAGCCGTCACCCGTGAACGGATCGTCGCGGTCGAGGTCGATGGACGGGCCTTCGACGTCCGGGTTCACACCACCGAGCCGCCCTGGGCGACGCTCGCTCGGCGGCGGCGCGAGCGCTCCGACGGAACGGCGGGAGCGGGTTCGGGTGCCGTCGTCAGTCCTATGCAGGGCACCGTCCTGTCGGTGGGAGTCGCGGACGGCGATCTGGTCGACGTGGGCAAGGTGCTCTGCGTGATCGAGGCGATGAAGATGGAGAACGAGATCACGGCGCAGCACACCGGAGTCGTGAGCTCGCTCGCCGTCGCACCCGGCCAGAGCGTGACCAACGGTCAGTTGATCTGCGTGATCACGGGGGCCGTATGAGCGAGGCTCCCTCGGATGTTGCAGCGCTCGTGCGCCAGCTCGTGAACAACGGCACCCTCACGGGTGCGACCCTCAGTCGACCGCGCCGGAGCGACCCGTCACGTCCATCCCGCATCACCGTCGCTCCGCACGATGTCGCGCGATCTCTGCGCTACCGCTTCACCTCCCATCATGCGACCCGCACGACGGACGAGAATCTGACCCCGGACTCCGCTGCGGCACGCCTCGTCGAGCTCCTCGAAACCGACTTCCGGCAGGGCCTCCTTCAGGCGGCAGATGCCGATTGGCAGGTGCTTGCCGGCCGGGGTGTGCCGACGATCCTGCGGCGGGAGCCGAGCCGGCCGAACGCGACGATGAGCCACGATCGGGCCAAGCGCTACGTGCTCCCCGAGGGCACGCCGGTGCCGTTCCTCGTCGAGCTCGGGGTGATGACGCCCGAGGGGAAGGTACGCAAACCGCGGTACGACAAGTTCCGCCAGGTGAACCGGTTCCTCGAGCTCGTGGAGGACATCCTTCCTGCGCTTCCCTCGGGCCCGTTCCGCGTTGTCGATTTTGGGTCTGGCCGCTCGTATCTCACCTTTGCGCTCCATCACCTCTTCACGAACGTCCATGGGCGCGAGGTCGAGATCGTGGGCCTCGATCTCAAGGCCGGTGTCGTCACGGACTGCGAACGACTCGCGCGCCGTATGGGAGCGGACGGGCTGCGCTTCGAGGTGGGAGATATCGCGGGGTACGAGGCGCTGGCGGGAACCGATCTCGTCGTCAGCCTCCACGCGTGCGACACCGCAACGGATGACGCGCTCGACCGGGCGGTGCGGGCCGCCGTTCCCGTCATCCTGGCCGTCCCGTGCTGCCAGCACGAGCTCATGCCGCAACTCGAGAACGCAGCGCTCAGGCCGCTGCTGCGGCACGGCACGCTGAGAGAGCGATTTGCCGCGGAGGTGACGGATGCGGCGCGCGCCCAACTTCTCGGCGCGGTCGGGTATGACGTGCAGGTCGTCGAATTCGTCGCGCTCGAGCACACGCCGAAGAACGTCCTCCTCCGCGCGGTGGCACGCCCCGGGCGCGATCGGGCAAAGGCGTTTTCCGAGTACCGGGCCTTCGTCGAGGAGCTTGGCATCGATCCCGCTCTCGGACGACTCCTCGCCGACAGGCTGCCCGCGTGAGCACGAAGGAGACCTGCTCCGAGCTCTCGCTTGCCGCGGGCGAATCGCTTGCAGGCACTGCGACGCAGGGCGCGGACTGGCTCCTCGTCGAGGTGCGAGGAGCCTGGGGGCGAGATGCAGTCAAGGACAGCGGCCTCGCTCCGGCAGTTCGCGACGAGCTGGCCGCATACCCCGGGAAGGTCGTGCTGATTCGTCGGCCCGACCGGCGGGTGGGGAGCGCCATAATCCGAGCGGAGGTGCGGGAGGCCGGCGGCACGGCATCTCGGTTCGATCTCGCATCCCATGAGCAGTTCGCGCTCGACGACCTTCCGAGCGGCGACGGAATCGCCGCTCCACTCTTTCTCGTGTGCACGCACGGCCGTCGGGATGCGTGTTGTGCGCGCCTCGGCGCTCCTCTCTTCGACGCGCTCGGGCGGCACGTCGCTCCCGAGCAGCTCTGGCAGGCGTCGCATCTCGGCGGCCACCGCTTCGCGCCCAATGTTGTTGTGCTGCCGCACGGCATCCAGCTCGGTCGGATCTCACCAAGCCGTGCTCGCGAGGTCGTCGATGCCGTAACGGAGGGTCGGATCCCGCTCGATCTCTATCGCGGTCGGACGCTCTACTCGCCTCGGGTTCAGGCTGCCGAGATCGCGGCTCGCATAGCGACGGATTACGACCGAATGGACGCCTTGACTCTCGTCGCGGACGACGGAGAGCGGGTCACGTTCACAGCGCTCTCCGGTGACGTGACCGTGCGTATCGAGCAGCGGCCAGGGAAGGCGGCGCCGGCGAGCTGCGGCGGCGAGCCCGAGCCGACGGTCGCCTGGGCCACGTCGTTAGAGTCAGCCGCATGAGTGACTCGGCCCCTGTCATCCTGATCACGGGTGCCTCGACCGGTATCGGCGCCGCCACCGCACGGATGCTCGGTGGCGAGGGATGGCGCCTTGTGCTGGCCGCTCGCTCGATCGAGAAGCTCGAGCAGCTCGCGTCAGAGCTCGGCGGTGCCGAGCACGCCGTTGCGGTCGAGTGCGACGTGACCGAGTGGGCCGACCAGCAAGCGTCCGTGACGTTCGCGCTCGAGCACTTCGGCCGGCTCGACGCCGCATGGGCGAACGCCGGATTCGGTGGCCAACGGAGCTTCCTCGCGGACACCGTGGAGAACTGGCGCGGGATGATTCTGACGAACGTGTACGGCGCGGCGCTGACGATCAGAGCGACGCTCCCCGCGCTGAAGGAGTCAAAAGGGCATCTGCTCCTGACAGGCTCGGTGGCGGGACGGCGCGCAATCCCCGGCTCGCTGTACTCCGCGACCAAGCACGCCGTGCACGCCATGGGCGAGTCCGCACGCCAGGAGCTCGACGGGACGGGCGTGCGCGTCACGATCATCGCCCCCGGGATCGTCGACACGCCGTTCTTCGAGAACGTGCCCCTCGACGCACCACTCGAGCCCGACGACGTCGCGCGCGCTGTGCTGTTCGCGCTCTCGCAACCGCCGCACGTGGACGTGAACGAGATCCTCGTACGTCCCACCGCGCAGCCGATGTAACCGGTTTCGTGAAGTGTCAGTGTGAGGTGCCGCGATCTTGGCGGCGGCGCTCAACCGCTTGGAGGCTCGAGATCGGAGCCCCGCATGCCCTGCAGTCGGCCCTGGAGGATCAGGTTCTCGTGTCCCGTGGCTTCCCTGTCGACCCCCGAAGCCTGCGGGACGTAGCCGATCGCGCGCCGCACGGCTCCCGCCTCAGAAGCGACGTCGTGGCCCGCCACGGTCGCGCTCCCGGCGTCGGCGTGCGTCAGCGTCGCGAGAATCCGGACCGTTGTCGACTTGCCGGCTCCGTTCGGGCCGAGCAGTCCGAAGACCTCACC
>JAYTJO010000045.1:0-2500 GCA_043730975.1 Thermoleophilia bacterium
CCGCGAGCTCCCGTGCCTTCGTGTCGTAGGCGGCCGGATCGCTCCAGGTCGAACGCGGATCGAGCAGCGATGCCTCGACACCGGGCACCTCAACGGGCACCTCGAAGTCGAAAAAGGCGTCGGTGCGATAGCTGACTCCAGCAAGCTCACCGGAGAGTGCCGCGTGCAACAGGCGGCGCGTCGCCTGAATCGGCATCCGGTGGCCCTCGCCATACGGGCCGCCCGTCCAGCCCGTGTTCACGAGCCAGACTGCCGATCCGTGCGCGTCGAGCTTGTCTCCGAGCATCCGGGCGTACACGGCAGGGGGCTGAGGAAGGAACGGTGCGCCGAAGCAGGTGGAGAACGTCGGCTGCGGCTCCTTGACGCCGATCTCGGTGCCGGCGAGCTTGGCAGTGAAGCCGGAGAGGAAGTAGAAGAGCGCCTGGTCTCGCGTCAAGCGCGCGATCGGCGGCAGGATCCCGAACGCATCGGCGGTGAGCATGACGACCGAGCTCGGGTGCCCGGCACGCTTGGCAGGCAGCGCGTTCGCGATCTGCTCGAGCTTGTACGCGGCACGCGTGTTCTCGGTCTTTGCGTCGCTCCCGAGATCGACCACGCCGCGCTCGTCGATGCGAACGTTTTCGAGCACCGTGCCGTAGGTGTGCGTCGTGCGGAAGATCTCGGGCTCGGCCTCGGCAGAGAGCCGGATCACCTTGGCGTAACAGCCGCCCTCGATGTTGAAGACGCCGTTCGAGCCCCAGCCGTGCTCATCGTCGCCGATCAGCGAGCGGGTCGGATCAGCCGACAACGTCGTCTTGCCCGTGCCGGAGAGCCCGAAGAACACCGCGACCTTGCCGTCTGCGCCGACGTTCGCCGAGCAGTGCATCGGGAGAACGCCCTCGAGCGGGAGTCGGTCGTTCATGACGGTGAAGATCGACTTCTTGATCTCGCCGGCGTAGAACGTGCCGCCGACGATCACCTCTGTCCTCGTCGGGTGGAGGACGACGAACGTGCCCGCGCGCGTGCCGTCCTCGGCAGGAACGGCCTCGACCTCGGGTGCATGCAGAACGAGAGCCTGAGGCTCGAAGGCTTCGAGCTCGGACGCATCCGGCTCGATGAACATCGTCTTCGAGAACAACGCGTGATACGGACTGCCGGTGACAACCCTCACGGAAATCCGGTGCGTCGGATCGGCGCCCGCGAACGCATCGACGACGTACAGCGGATCCTGGGCATCCAGATGCGCAACGACCTTCGCGCGTAGCCTCTCGAACTCCATCTCGGCCAGTGGGTGATTGATCTCGCCCCACCAGATCCTGTCCTCTGAGCCTGGCTCTGCGACGACGAACTTGTCCCTCGGCGACCGACCGGTGAACGCTCCCGTGTCGACCGCCAGCGCCCCACCCTCGGCGATTCGACCGTCGCCGCGCCGGATCGCGTGCTCGTAGAGCTGCGCCGTCGATGGATGCCAGATCACAACGGCTGCCGGGTCAAGGCCGTGCAGGTCGAGGCCGCTGTGCGTTCGAATGGGCGTAGTTGTCATTTCGGCGCCTCCCGGGGAAACGTCAAGGTGAAAGTCGGATCGGGGTCGCAGCGGGCAGGATCTCCGCGCAACCCGGGTATCGTACGCACGTCGCGAACCCCGTGACGAGAGATCTTGACATGTCAGATCGAACATTCGCACCTGAACCTGGAGGCTCAGGCGATTCCGGCGACTGCTCCCTGTGACTCCGGCTCGACGTTCTCGTCACGCGCCACAAGCAATGCGTAGCGCCCTCCTGCGTCAAGAAGCTCGTCGTGCGTGCCGGTCTCCGCGACACCGCCGCGGTCGAGCACGACGATCTGCTCGGCGTCCCGCACCGTCGAGAGGCGATGCGCGATCGCGATCGTCGTCCGGCCCTCGGAGAGACGCTCGAGCGCGTCCTGCACGAGCCGCTCGGTCTGCGTGTCGAGGGCAGAGGTCGCCTCGTCGAGAACGAGGATCGGCGGATTCCGCAAGACGGTTCTCGCGATCGCCATCCGCTGTCGCTCACCTCCCGAGAAACGGTGGCCGCGCTCACCCACCACGGTCTCGTAGCCGTCCGGGAGCGATGCGATCAGCTCGTGGATCTGTGCCGCTCGCGCTGCCTCCTCGACCTCCTCGTCGGTTGCATCGGGCTTCGCGAACCGGAGATTCTCGCGCACGGTCGAGTGGAAGAGGTACGTCTCCTGAGAGACCACGCCGACCGCGGCGGCGAGCGACTCGAAGGTGAGCTCGCGCACGTCGATGCCGTCGATCGACACAGTGCCCCGGGTCGCGTCATAGAGGCGCGCCACGAGATAGCCGCAGGTCGTCTTACCGGAGCCCGTCTCCCCGACGAGTGCTGTCTTCGTGCCCGTCGGCACCGAGAACGAGACATCCTCGAGCGTCCACGCGTCCTTGTCGTAGCGGAAGCAGACACGGTCGAAGGTGACGTCGCCCTTCGGGCGCTCGAGCGTTCGGGTGCCCTCGACGATGTCGACCGGCTGGTCGAGGTACTCG
>JAYTJO010000046.1:0-4504 GCA_043730975.1 Thermoleophilia bacterium
ATCTCGAGACGTCGCTCGCGACTGCCGTCACGATGCCGCACGGTGATCACGACGGCCCGTCCACGCCCGTCGACGCGGGTGATCCCGTGCGCGGAGCAGAGGTCGTCGATGTGGCGGTCAAGGGTCTCCGGCTGCATCGGGCGAGCCTAGATGGAGCGGGAGGTCGCCTTGACGCACGCGACCGGTGCGGATCTCCCTCGTGTCTCGTAGGATCTTGCGCATGAAGCTCCGCCGCGACGCCAAGGTCGACCTCCTACGACGCGTGCCTCTCTTCGCCGAGTGCACGCAGAAGGAGCTTGGCCGGATCGCGGCGATCGCGGACGAGCTCTATCTGCCCGAGGGGACGAAGCTGATCGAGGAGGGCAGGAAGGGGCGAGAATTCTTCGTTCTCATCGACGGCACCGTCGACATCCGTCGCGGCGATCGCAAGGTTGCAGAGCTGCGCGGCGGCAACTTCTTCGGTGAGATCGCCCTCGTCACCGATGCTCCACGCACCGCGACAGTGACCGCGACGACGCCCGCACGGGTGCTCGTGATCACCGGTCAGGCATTCCAGCGAGTCCTCACCGAGACGACGACGATTCAGCCCAAGGTGCTCGCCGTGCTCGCGGAACGCGCCGCAGCGACGTCGCGGTAGGCGGCACAACCCAGCCGGTCGCTGGCTGAACGTCAACCAAACTCGTCCGCATGCCTCCAGACCACTGCCGCTCCCGAGTCGGCGAGCGTCACGGTCTCCATCGGGCGAGCGCCGAGACGCTCGGCGACCCTGCGTGAGGCGACGTTGTCGGGCGCGATGACCGAGACGAGGCTCTCGACGCCTCGTTCGGCACGCGCCCAGCTCCCGACCGCCCGCGCTGCCTCGGTCGCGAAGCCCTGGCCCCACTGAGATCGGGCGAGGGCCCAACCGAGCTCGGGTTGAGCGAACTTCCCCGCGTCTGCGTGGGTGCTCTGGCTCCAGTCGCGTGTGTCCCAGATGAGAATCCCGCAGCGCCCGACGAAGCTGCCGTCGTCGCGTCGCTCGAGCATGAACGGGCCCATCCGGTTCGCCGTCCAGCGCCCGAGCCACTTCTCGATCACCGCGGGAACGTCTTCACGTGGGACGATCTGCCCGCCGAGAAACCGCATCACCTCCGGATCGGCGAGAAGCTCGGCCGCTGCGTCGGCGTCCTCGGGAACGGGCGCCCGCAGGGTGAGGCGCTCTGTTTGGATCACGACGCTCGTCATGGGCCACCGATCACGCCACCACGGTAGCGCGGCCCGCAAGCGCCGACTAGAGTCGCGGTCATGAGCGAGTCGGGTACGAGCG
The DNA here is from genome assembly GCA_043730975.1 of Thermoleophilia bacterium. GTDB lineage: Bacteria > Actinomycetota > Thermoleophilia > Gaiellales > Gaiellaceae > Gaiella. The sequence continues at coordinate 1,307 of JAYTJO010000046.1, forward strand.
AGGGGCTTTCGGCGTCGGAGCTCATCTCGCGAAAGATCGTCGAGCTCGGCGACTGGCGCGGCGAGACGCTGGAGCGGATGCGCACGCTGATCAGGGACGCCGACCCCGACGTCGTCGAGACGTGGAAGTGGCGCGGCGTCCCGGTCTGGGAGCACGACGGGATCATCTGCACCGGCGAGTCCTACAAGCAGGTCGCGAAGCTCACGTTCGCGAAGGGCGCATCCCTGGAGGATCCGACCGGCCTCTTCAACTCGAGCCTTGAGGGGAACGTCCGCCGCGCGATCGACATCCACGAGGGCGAGGAGGTCGACGCGACCGCGTTCAAGGCACTGATTCGTGAGGCCGTCGCACTCAACAGCGCACGGAAGACGGCGCCGCCGAAGAAGCGGTCCGGATCGTGACGCGGACGTCTCTAGGTGCCCCCATCCGCCCGCGAGCAGAAGGCTCTACGGCCATGAATGAGCACTCGTCGCGCGCGAGGAACGGACGATCAATACCCCCCATCGTGTTGGGGTTGGCACTCCTCTTTGTTTCGGGCGCGGGCGCCGACGATCTGGCTCCGCTTTCGACGACCCGCGGCGGCGACCTTGTCGTCGCCGTTCCGTCTGTCGGACTGCTCGCCGTCGACCCAGACACTGGCGCAGCGCGAACGCTCGACACCCGCACGAGCTCGTACTGGGCCTCGTTTTCAAGTGACGGTACGCGGATGCTGTTCTTCGATGAGACGGGGCTGATGGTCGCCGACGGTGACGGCAGCAATGCGCAGTCGCTCATCGCCGACAGCCCGGTGGAGGAACCGAAGCTGTCTCCCGACGGCAACAGGATCGCGTTCCTTCGCGGAGGCGCGCTCTACGTTCGCAACCTTCGCGATCCCACATCGGTCCGAAAGCTCACCTCGCCCCCTCCGAACACGAGGGACAACTCTCCGGAGTGGGCGCCGAGCGGAGACAGGATCCTCGTTGGCCGCTGGACTCAGCCCGCAGGTACCGCAGTTGTGTCCGTCGGAGCAGTCGGCGGCGAGAACGTATGGGTTCACAACGGCGGTGGCATTCGGTTTCCCGCGAACGGGGTGTTGTCCCCCGACGGCCGACGGATGGCAACGCTCGAAGCCGGCGGCGTCGCCCCCGGTGGATTCCACGTGACTGTCTGGAACGCGGACGGCACCGACCCCCGGGTCGTCACCCCGAATCGCCCACGACCCGCGGTGTACGGACCGCCCGCCTGGTCGCCCGACGGCCGGATGCTCGCTTTTCACAACTGGGACACAAACCGGGTCGACGTTGTCGACGCGGAGGGTGGAGCCGTGCGGACAATCTTCTCGGCCGGCGGCGGCTACATCTTGGGGGTGACCTGGCGCCCGAAGGGAAGTGGCGTCACGGTGCGCCTACCGGATGTCGAGGCAACGGTCCCGCGGCGCCCGCTCACCATCTCTGGGGCCGTCCGCTCGATTGGGTCGGAGCCTGCCACGTCGGTCACGGCGACGATCTCGACCACAAACGGAACGATCGCGAGAGCCTCGCTCAACGGAACGCGGTGTACCGCGGCCCGGAGGACCGCGACCTGTGCCGTCGCATCAATCCCGGGAGACACCAACGCGCGGCTGATCATCGTCCTCGTACCGTCCAAGCCTGGTGCGGCTGCCGTCAGCGTCTCCAGTGTTGCGGCCAACGACGCGCAGCATGACGACGACACTGCGAGCCTGGCCACGACGTTCTCGCAATGCACCATCCTCGGAACAGCCGGCGCCGATCGCCTGGCCGTCCGCGGCGACGATTACGTCTGCGGTCTCGCCGGCGACGATCTCATCCTCGCACGCAACGGGAAGCGAGACATCATCGACGGCGGCGCTGGAAGCGACACCGCCTTGGTCGATCGAATCGACATCGTCCGCCACGTCGAGCGTGTAAGGCGTCCCAAGCGCTAGCTGTCGGACACAGCAAGGTTGTTCGTCTTGAGCGCTCCCAGCCGCTGTAGGGGCAGCGGATGCTAGGTGACCCAACCCCCTGCAAACGGGGGCTCTGGCCGACCATGAAAAGGTGCTCGCTGCGCTCGCGGAACGCGCCGCCGCGACGTCGCAGTAGAGCTCGACCGAAAACGACATGTTGGCCCTGAGAAATCGATTCAGGGGCGCTAGGCTTCCACCATGACGTTCGAGGTCGCGGCCGAGAGCTACGACCGGTTCATGGGCCGGTACTCGACGCAGCTCGCGCCTCAGCTCGCGGAATTCGGCGGAGCTTGCGCTGGCCAGCGACTGCTCGACGTGGGCTGCGGGCCGGGCGCGCTGACGGCGGAGCTCGTTCGCCGCCTCGGAGACGGTGCCGTGTCTGCCGTCGACCCGTCCGAAGCATTCGTTGCTGCGGCGGGGACGCGCTATCCAGGAGTCGACGTGCAGAACGCCTCTGCCGAGAGCCTCCCCTTCGGCGACTCCTCCTTCGATGCGACCTTCGCACAGCTCGTCGTCCATTTCATGGCCGACCCGGTGGCCGGACTGCGGGAGATGCGGCGTGTCACGACCGCAGGCGGAGTGGTCGCCGTGAGCGTCTGGGATCACACCGGGGATCGCACCCCACTCGCGGCGTTCTGGCAGGCCGCCCGTGAGCTCGATCCGGACGTGCACGACGAGTCCGGACTCGCCGGCGCACGTGAGGGCCACCTCGCCGAGTTGCTCGCAGCCGCCGGACTGACGTCGATCGAGGAGACGACGCTTACGGCCTCGGCCCGATTCACAAGCTTCGACGAATGGTGGGAGCCGTTCACCCTCGGCATCGGCCCGGCCGGCGCCTATGCCCGGAAGCTCGCCGAGCGTGCGCGAGAGGATCTACGTGACCGATGCGAGCGGCTCTTGCCACCCGCACCGTTCACGGTGGACGCCGTGGCGTGGGCAGCGCGGGGTACGGCCTGACGCAGCGAGTTCGAGATCAGCATCAGGCGTTGAACCTCAGCCGCTTGAAACCGCTACGGCGCGCCGGTGTCCTGCGTCGGCTCAGCCGATTGGCCGAGACCGAGCTCTCGTTTCGCGCGGTGCGCGTACATTCCCCCGGCGATCAGGATGATGAGCGCGAGGAAGCCGTGCAGCCCGTTCACCCAGCCGCCCGGTTCATCGGTGTTACCGAGGAACGCGAGCTGCGCGATCGAGAGCACGAAGAACCCGATCGCGGCTCCGACCGCCTTCCCGTTTCCCCACCACGCCCAGATCGC
>JAYTJO010000047.1:0-3392 GCA_043730975.1 Thermoleophilia bacterium
GGAGAGTCGCATGCCACCGTGACTCTATCGAGCCTCTACGTACGCCACTCCAGGCTTCAGCCTGGCGTGGGACGGAGAGAGGACGGGCCGATCTCCACCTCATCCGACGCCAGGCAGAAGCCTGGCGTCGCCATCGTTCCACCCGCCCACGTCCTGCACGGCCCGCGGGCGGGCCCCTTCAGGATCGCGCGAAGCGCGCAAGAGAATGCAGGTGGTGAGCGCGCGATACGCTCTTCCATCGCGCGATCACCACCTGCGCCGGCCCCTTCAGGTGCGCGAAGCGCCAGAAATATGAACGTTTCATTGACCCGAGGATTCCTCGATACGCTCTTAAATCGAGAAATCCTCGGGTCAATGGAACGTTTGCCCTCCATCGATCACAATCGTCTGGCCCGTGACGAAGCTCGAACTTGCGCTCACGAAGTAGACGACGGCCCCTACCACGTCCTCCGGCACCTGATCGCGCTGGATCGTGCGCGCGGCGACCGAGACGTCACGGAGCTTCTCAATCACTTCGGGATGCGCTTCGACGCCTGCCGACATCGTGAAGCCAGGCGCAACGCAGTTGACGAGCACGTCGTCCTTGCCGACCTCCTTCGCGAGTGCCCGCGTGAAGGCGACGATCGCGCCCTTGCTCGTGACGTAGTGGAGCAGGAACGGCACCCCTCGAAACGGCGTTCCCGACGAGATGTTGACGATGCGGCCGCCACCGTTTTTCTGCATCACCGGCACGACGGCGCGGCACATCAGAAACATCGAGGCGACGTTGACGTCCATCACCTGACGCCACTCGGCGAGGGGAATCTCGGTGAATGCCCGCATCGCGAGTGATGCGTAGAGGCCTGCGTTGTTGACGAGGATGTCGACCGAGCCGCATTCCGCGACTGCATCGTCGACGAGCGTCTGGACGGCCGCCTCGTCGGCGACGTCGGCCGTGAGCCCGACCCCTCCCGGGAACGCACCCGCCGCGGCCTCTGCTCCCCGGAGGTCGGCGATCACGATGCGCGCGCCCTCGGCCGCGAGCCCCTGCGCAATTGCGTTCCCGATGCCCTGCGAACCGCCCGAGACGAGAGCGACCTTGCCGTCGAGCTGCCCCATGCCGAATCTCCCTTCTACTGGAGTGCCGAGAACGCAGTCGGCGCCAGGATCCGGTTCTGCTGGGTATGGATCAGCGGCTGGATCCTCCCCATGAACGCCTTCCAGTCATCGCGTGCCATCAGTGCTGCCCGACGCTCTTCGCGCTGCGCAAAGCTGTCGTAGCGCCACATGCTCGTGTACGTCGAGAGTGCCCCGATATCTGTCGTGAACGCGCCGACGAAGCCGCCGAGCACCTCCTGCTGAATCGCTATCCCCTCCTCGGCGTAGAGCCGGACGAGCTCCGGCAGCTGTCCCGTGTGGACGTGATAGTCCCGCTGTTCGATGATCACCATCTGCGCACCCCCTCCTCTCCCTGGCCGAAGATCCCGTAGGGGACTGGCGTAGCCTGCCTTGGCAGGCAGAGCCTGTCCCGCGAGCAAACGATTCCCGAGGAGTGCACTACATCGCCTCCCCGATGCCAGCCATTGCCAGGTACTTGAGCTCGACCCAGTCGTCGACGCCGTAGCTCGAACCCTCACGCCCGATGCCCGATTCCTTCATGCCGCCGAAGGGTGCCACCTCGGACGAGATGAAGCCGGTGTTGATCCCGACGATTCCGTATTCGAGGCTTTCAGCGACGCGCCATGTGCGCTCGAGGTCGCGCGTGTAGAAGTAGGCGGAGAGCCCGTAGGGCGTGTCGTTCGCGATCGCCACTGCTTCTGCATCGGTCGCGAATCGGTTGATTCCCGCGACGGGGCCGAAGGTCTCCTCGCAGCTCATCGCCATCTCCATCGTCACCCCGGTGAGCACGGAAGGCTGGAAGAATTGCCCCTCGAGTCGCTTGCCGCCGAAGCGAAGATCCGCTCCCTGCGCGAGAGCGTCCGCCACGTGCCGCTCGACCTTCGCGACGGCAGGCCCGTCGATCAGGGGTCCGACCTGAGCACCCTCGGTGAAGCCGTCCGCGACCTTGAGTGCAGCCACCGCCTCGGTGAACGCACCCACGAACTCCTCGTAGATCCCGTCCTGGACGAGGAACCTGTTCGCCGAGATGCAGGTCTGCCCCGAGTTCCTGAACTTGCACATCACCGCCCCGGTGACAGCGTCCTCGAGGTCAGCGTCGTCGAAGACGATGAACGGCGCGTTGCCTCCGAGCTCGAGGGAGACCTTCTTCACCTGGCCTGCGCACTGCGCCATGAGGAGCTTGCCCACCTCGGTCGATCCCGTGAAGCCGAGCTTGCGGACGATCGGATTCGACGTCATCTCGGCGCCGATCGAGGGTGCGTCTGCTGCATCGCCGGTGACGACAGAGAAGACGCCGGGAGGAACACCGGCCTCCTCGGCGAGCGCGGCAATCGCGAGCGCGGTGAGCGGAGTCTGCTCGGCAGGCTTCAGCACCATGGTGCAGCCGACGGCGAGCGCCGGAGCCGACTTCCGCGTCGGCATGGCAGCCGGAAAGTTCCAGGGCGTGATGCCCGCGGTGACGCCGATCGCCTCGCGAAGGACGACGATCCTCCGGTCGGGCAGCGACTGCGGGATGACGCGCCCGTCGAGGCGCTTGGCCTCCTCCGCGAACCACTCGTAGAAGGAGGCGGCGTAGCCGATCTCGGCCCGGGCCTCGAAGAGCGGCTTTCCCTGCTCGCGCACGAGAAGCGCTGCCAGGTCGTCGCTGCGCTCGAGCATCAGGTCGGCGAGGCGGCGCAGGATCCGCGCCCGGTCCTTGGCCGTCTTGTGCTTCCAGGCAGGGAGCGCCCGCTGCGCTGCCTCGATCGCCCGCCGCGTCTCTGCGGCGCCCATGCGAGGCACCTCGGCGATTGTGGCGCCGGTCGCGGGATCGACGACGGGGAAGGTGGCGCCAGAATCCGCATTGACCCAGGCACCATCGACGTAGGCCTGGTCTCGGAGAAGATCGGTTTCGAGGGTGGCTGTCATGGGTGGGACGATAGCTATCGCCCCTTGCGTTTTCCGCCGAGGTGGCGACGATAGGATACGGATGGCATGCCCCCGCAATTCATCCGTTTCGACGACGTCGCCGCCTTCACCCTCGTGGCCGGTGTCGAGGGCCGCCCATTGTTCGGCGACAAGGCGATGGTCAACCTGATCGAGTTCAGCCCCGGGGCGACGGTGCCTGCCCATAGCCATCCGCACGAGCAACTCGGCATCGTTCTACGCGGCATGCAAGCACTCGTCGTCGACGGCGCGGCGAGAGAGCTCGGGCCAATGGAGGGGTACGTGCTGCCGGGGAACGTCGAGCACTCGGCGTATTGCGGGCCTGACGGCGCAACCGTGATCGATATCTTCTGTCCAGTGAGAGAGGA
>JAYTJO010000048.1:0-3461 GCA_043730975.1 Thermoleophilia bacterium
CCTGCCAGCCGACGATCATCCGCGAGTAGACGTCGGTGATGAAGGCGACGTAGACAAAGCCCGACCAAGTGCGCACATACGTCAGGTCAGCGACCCAGAGTCGGTTCGGCGCGCCGGCGACGAAACGACGGTCGACGAGATCCCTGGGCCGGTCGGCCTCATCCCCAGAGATCGTCGTGAACTTCGGCTTGCCACGCACGACGCCACGGAGCCCCAAGCTCGCGCATCAACCTGGCGACGGTGCAGCGAGCCACGCGGACGCCCTCCCGGTTGAGCTGCGCCCACACCTTGTCGACGCCGTACACCCCGAAGTTGTCCCGATGCACCCGTACGATCAGCGGCTTCAGCTCGGCGTCACGCAGCGCACGCGCCGACAGCGGCCGGGCTTTGGCGGCGTAGTAGGTACGTGGGGCGAACTGCAAGACGCTGCAGATCGGCTCGACCCCGAACCGATGCCTGTTCCCATCGATGTAGGTGATCACCTCCTGGTTCGACCGTCGAGCTCGGTCGCGAAGAAAAGCGACGCCGACTTCAAGATCTCGTTCGCCCGCCGCAGCTCACGAACCTCACGCTCGAGCTCCTTCAACCTAGCCCGCTCCTCGCTCGTCAACCCCGGCCGCAGACCCTCATCGACCTCCGCCCGACGCACCCAACAACGCAACGTCTCAGCCGTACAACCGATCTTCCCCGCGATCGAAATCATCGCTGCCCACTGCGACGGATACTCGTGCTGATGCTCCAACACCAGCCGCACCGCACGCTCACGAACCTCCGGCGAATACCTCTTCGATGTCTCTGACATGACTCCATCCTCTCAAGGACTGAAGCCTGCAACATTCCCGGAGCGGTTCACAGTTGTCATAAACCACAGCCGCTTCCCTTCCGACGAAGAGCCCGCACAGTAGAGCACCGAGCATCCTGCACTTGCAATCTGTTCTCTTCGATGATGTTCTCTTGGGCGTGGCCTTCCCGAGCGACTATTGGTCGGTATACGAGGAGCCGGTTCACGACCTGACCGCCTTTCTGTCATGCGTTTCTGATCTGAGCGCCACCTGGCCGGACAGAACGTTCGTCTGGCGCGGTGCTGCGGATGCGAGCTGGGCACTGCACTCGTCTCTCTATCGAAGGGCATCCGAGTCCGAAGGGCGTCGGATCCGTGAACGAGCGGCGTGGGCCGGTGGCCTGTCGATGCGAGACTACGAGACGAAAATCGTCGAGGAGGCCCGCCTCTGGGGTCTTCAGCGGACAGCGCTCGACCGTCTCAGCGCGCTCGAACTCCTAGCTGCCCTGCAGCATCAGGGCGTGCCGACGAGGCTCCTCGACTTCACGCACAACGCTGTAGTCGCCCTCTGGTTCGCAGTGGACCCACAGCTGGACTCACGCGGTAGGGCGCTACCCGACACAGACGGTCGCATTTTTGTCGCGCAGTCGAATGGCCGGGCGATCCCCGAGTCGTGGGCTCGAGATCTCGACGTCCCGTGGCACGTCGACGAGCCGGACGATTGGGATTCGGACATTTATGTCTGGACGCCGCCACCCCTCGATCCGCGGATGACACGTCAACAAGGATGCTTCGTCTTCGCAGCTGTGCCTAGCACCCAAGGTGGTTGGTGGGGCCCTTTTGGCGCGATGCACGCGGACGAGATCCGAGCATGCGTGTCGGTGCCAGTGCGAATGAATTCGCCGACTTACGTCCGAAACACAGTGGCGCGCGGCCGAGCACCGGGGTATCCCCTTGCGTTCACGTTCAGGATCCCTGCCGCGTCCAAGCCGAATCTTCGGCGGGATCTCGCACGAGGATTCGGGTATAGCCACCGAGCAATGTTTCCCGACTATCCCGGGTTTGCGGCGTTCGGCTCATCTATCCCGAGGCGATAGCGGCTCGTCGCTCGCGTCGTCGGGATGGAACACGGTTTTTGTGAGACCGATTCTAAGAGTAGGAGACGTCGCACGTCCGAGAGGAACGCTGACGCCGTTACGAGTTGTCGGGTACTACGCTGCGTCGTCAACGACGCGGAGGCCGCCGCGTGGCTGCAGTCTGAGAGCGTGGTAGGAGTCGACATGCTGGGCCAATGCGCCTCCCGCGACATGCACACCGCAGGCGTGCACCTCTTGAGCGCCGCGCTTACGTAGCTGCTCGGCCGCGAGTTCGATCTCGAGCGCGCTCGTGATGCTCGATGTGAGCGCGCGAGGCTGAACGCCGGAGAGTCGGCTGGCGGTTCGTGGCGAGGTTCTCGGTTGCGGATCGTTCGAGTGCGTCGGCGAAGCGGGTGATTCCGGGTCGGTCGTCGAGCTCGTGGAAGTGGCTCTCAGACTCGAGCCTCTCGTCCGTGATGTAGATCCGCGTCTGGTGCCGGGCGCGGGAGAGCGCGACGTACCCCCATTCCTGCGTCCGCCCGCCATCTGTCGCGAGCACGTAGGCGCGGTCGACGGTGATTCCCTGGGCACGGTGTCCGGTGAGCGCGTAGGCGTGGTGGATGTGTCCGGCGTTGAGGTAGGCGCCGCCGATCTCGACCGTGTCCCCGCGGTCGGTGCTGAGCACGACTGCCTTGCGTTTCTCATCGACGGATTGGACGGTGGCGCGAGTGCCGTTGCGGACACCGAGCCGATCGCTGTTGTGGAGGCAGACGACGCGGTCGCCGGCCGCGAACTCGCCGCCGCGAGTGGGGAGGCGCTGTTGGCCGAGGAGGCCGTGTGAGTCCATCAGCGTGCGGGCGAGTGCGTTCAGTTCGGCGACGTCGTTGCGGCGGAGGGCGATCATGATCGTGTTGGGGAGGTCTGCCCGGGCCTCCTGCCACCAGTCGGCGACGAGCTGTGTCCGTGCTGTCTTGTCGGTGTCGGAGATGACGAGCCGATTGTTGGCTTCGGCGTAGGTGAGGTAGTCGCGGCCGCGGCCGTCACGGATTGATGTGAGTGCTTCTCGTTCGGCCGGGTCGTGCTGGCGTCTGTTTTCTGTCAGTCCGATCGCGCCGGTGCGCTCGGCGATGGCGGCGAAGAGGCCGCCGGCGCCGACGGCGGGAAGCTGGTGTGGGTCTCCGACCAGGAGCACCTTGGCGCCCGCTCGGTCGGCGCGCTCGAGTACTCGCGCGAGAGCACGCGTGTCGGCCATCCCGGCCTCATCGACGACCAGCAGGCACCCTGCCGGAAGGCCCGCTCCTGTCTCGCTCCCGCTGGCAACGAGTCGGTGGAGGGTGGTCGAGGCGATCCCGGTCTCGTCCTGGAGTTGTTGCGCCGCGACGCCGGAAGGTGCGGCGCCGACCACCGGGACGCCCGACGCCTCGAATGCCAGCCGGAGGGCTCGGGTGGCGGTTGTTTTGCCCGCCCCCGCAAGGCCGACGACGCAGACGACACGGTCGCTGCTCGCAGCGACGGCACGGAGCATCGCCTCCTGCTCGGAGGAGAGGGCGGCACCGTCACGCAGTGCGTAGTCGATCGCTTCGTTGCTGGCGATGGCTGCGCCG
>JAYTJO010000049.1:0-2937 GCA_043730975.1 Thermoleophilia bacterium
ATCGAAATCGCATCCGACGGCACGATCGCGCCGCCTGTGGGCCCAGGTTTCGGCGTCACACCCGACCTCGAGGCGCTCGAGCAGTGGCGCATCTCTTGAGACGAGACCTGGCACATCACCACGGGATGTGGCATCGCACCGCCATTCCCGATCTGTTGATCGCCGAGACCGCTTTGCACAATGGGCTCGGTGTCGTCCACATCGATCGGGACTACGAGCGGATCGCAGAGGTCAGACCACTTCTGAGCCGAAGGCTGCGGACATGAGGATGCGTGCTGCGGTACTGCACGAGCCCGGACTCGTCGTCGTCGAGGAGGTCGATCTCGACGGTCCGAAAGCAGGCGAGGTTCTCGTGAAGGTCGCGGCCGCAGGCGTCTGTCACTCCGACCTCCGCCTCGTCGATGGGGACCTCGGCGACGGGCGCTGGCCGATGGTGCTCGGGCATGAGGGCGCCGGGATCGTCGAGGCGATCGGGGAAGGTGTCACGCACGTGTCGGTCGGCGACCCGGTCGGCTTCTCCTTCGTCCCTTCCTGCCGTGAGTGCCCTGCATGCCTCGCCGGGCGCTTCAACATGTGTGGCCCGGCCGGGTCGAACGGCGCCAGAGGGACGCTGATGGACGGCACCTCGCGCCTGCACCTGCCCGACGGCACGGTGCTTCAGCACGGTCTGATGACCGCGTGTTTTGCCGAACGAACGGTTGTCGACGGGCATGGTGCCGTCGCACTTCCCCCGGGCTTGCCCCTGTGGCAGGCTGCCCTGCTCGGCTGCGGCGTGATGACGGGCTTCGGTGCTGTCCGCAACGTCGGTCACGTGAGCACGGGGGAGAGCGTCGCGGTGATCGGGTGCGGCGGCGTCGGTCTCCAGGTCGTCGCTGCCGCCGCGCTCGCAGGCGCCTGGCCGCTGATCGCGATCGACCGCGACCCCGCCAAGCTCGAGATCGCACGGCGACGTGGTGCGACGCACGTGATCGACGCGTCGACGACCGATCCCCTCGAGGCCGTGCTGCAGGTCAACGCGGGTGGTGTCGATCACGCCTTCGAGGTCGTCGGTCGCCCCGAGACGATGCGGCTCGCCTGGGAGCTGCTCCGCCCGGCCGCCACGGCCGTTGTCGTCGGCCTCGCGCCCGCTGGCGTCGAGGTGTCGTTCCCCGCGATCGACTTCCTGTCGGACAAGGGCATTCGTGGCTCCTACTACGGCTCGGGCGACGCGGCAGCCGATCTGCCTGCCCTGGCCGAGCTCGCGGTAACGGGTGAGCTCGATCTCTCGGACGTCGTCACGCATTTCTCCGATCTCGACGGTGTCAATGACGCACTGGGGCGGCTCCGGCTCGGTGAAGGAGCAAGAACCGTCCTCGTGCTCGATCCCGACCTCGCGGACGCTCCGCGCCGCTGAACGTCGTGACTCCGACCCCACCTTCGATCCTCCCAGACGTCATGCGTGGCGTCGTCCTCGTCGGGCATGGCGGTACCGACAAGCTCGTCTATCGCGAGGACATCGTCCTCCCGCTCGTCGGTGACGACGACGTCCTCGTGCAGGTGGCAGCCGCGGGCGTCAACAACACCGACATCAACACGCGGATCGGGTGGTACTCGAAGGAGATCGCCTCGGGAACGGACGATGCGAGTGACGTTCGGGAGAGCGACAGCGCGCCGGTCGACGGTGCGTGGTCGGGTACGCCGCTGGCGTTCCCGCTGATCCAGGGGGCGGACTGTTGCGGTCGGATCGTGCAGGTCGGCGTCGGGGTCGCCGGGAGTCGAGTCGGTGAGCGTGTGATTGTGCGGCCGATGATGCGTCCGCCTGCTTCGTCGTCGCTCCCCTACTGGACGCTTGGGTCGGAGTGCGACGGAGCGTTCGCAGAGTACGTCGCCGTACCCGCGCGCGAGGCGTACCGGGTCGAGTCCGGCTGGTCAGACGTCGAGCTGGCCTCACTCCCCTGCGCGTACTCGACGGCCGAGAACCTTCTCCACCGCGCCGCGGTCGCTGCAGGTGAGCATGTTCTCGTCACCGGTGCCTCGGGAGGTGTTGGCTCGGCCGCTACTCAGCTCGCGAAGCGTCGGGGCGCCGAGGTGATCGGGGTTGCTTCGCCCGAGAAAGCGGACGCTGTTCGCGCGCTCGGCGCCGATGTCGTCCTCTCGCGTGGTGACGACCCTGCCGCGGCACTCGGGACGGAGAGCGTCGATGTTGTCATCGATGTCGTCGGGGGCCCGGGGTGGCCGGCGCTCCTCCAGGTGCTCCGCAACGGAGGCCGCCTCGCGACGTCCGGCGCGATCGCCGGGCCGATCGTCGACCTCGACCTGCGCACCCTCTACCTCAAGGATCTGACTCTCCTCGGCTGCACCGTTCAGGAGCCGATCGTGTTCGAGAACCTCGTCGGCTACGTCGAGCGTGGCGAGATCGAGCCCGTCGTCGCCCGCACGTACCCACTGCGGGAGATCGTCCAGGCGCAGAATGACTTCATGGCGAAGTCGTTCACCGGCAAGCTCGTGCTCGTTATCGCGTAGAGACCCGTGGGGATGAGGCTTCAGCCTCACCTCCACACAGGTTCACGCGACGAGCGTGATCGCGTCGATGCCGGCCTCATGGCAGTCCCTACAGCGAGCCTCGTACGAGTCGAGCGCTCCGACGACGATCGTCTCGCCGGAGTACGGCGCCGGACGCCCGTCGACGAGGCGCTGCGTCGTCGTGGCCGTGCCACCGCAGCGGTGACACACGGCCTGGAGCTTGTCCACGAACTCGGCGTAGGCGAGCAGGTCGGGAATGACACCGAACGGCAGGCGACGGAAGTCCTGATCGAGACCGGAGACGACGACTCGCACGCCGCTGTCGGCAAGCGTTAGCGCGGCATTGACCACGGCTCCGTCGAAGAACTGCACCTCGTCGATACCGATCACGTCGTGGCCGGGGGAGCGGGCGACGAGCTCCGCGACGCTCTCGAC
>JAYTJO010000050.1:0-2336 GCA_043730975.1 Thermoleophilia bacterium
ACGATCTGGCGCTCGCTCGGGATCGTCGAGGTCACGATGATCGTCTTCTGGCTCGCACATGTGTACGCCGGGGCGCTCGCGTGGAGCATCGATGGCAACGAGACCTTCTCCCGTCGTGAGGTGCGCCGCGTCGCGGGTCGTGAGTGGCCCCTGCTTCAGGCCGCGATCGTGCCCTCCGTCGCTCTCCTCGTCGGTGGCATCGGTCTGATTGAAACCCAGCTGGCCTACTGGCTCGCCATCGGCTACGGAGTTGCCGCGTTGATCTGGTGGGGCCTGCTCTTTGCCCGCAAGGAACGGCTCGGTCGAGGAGCGACGATCGCCGTCGTGCTGGTCAATGCCTCGTTCGGGCTCGTCATCGTCGTGCTGAAGGAGTTCGTCAGCCACTAGAACGGCGCCTCGGAACGTTGCGCCTGTTTGCCCCGGAGGCCGGTCGTCGCTGTGACCTGTCCCGGGAGAGGCTGCGCCGTCTCCCCTACGGGTTGCCGGTGAAACGTTTCGAGGTGGCGGACGAGATGACGCCTGCGACGGCGCCTGAGTCACGAGTCGTCGGTACATTCTCGGCATGCCCTTTGGCCTCGGCATCTGGGAGATCGTCATTCTTGCGGTGGTACTCGTGCTTCTCTTCGGGAGCAAGGGCGCGCCTGCGATGGCGCGACGGCTCGGCACCGGCGTCCGCGAGATGAAGGACGCGGTCTCCGACATGGATCCCCGCTCGGTGTTCGACGACAAGGACGAGCCTGCGAAGCCCCGGTCGACGCCCGCTCTCGAGGCTGCGCCCGCAGCGGTGGTTCCGGCGTCCGAAGTTGTGGAGACGCCCGATCAAGCGCCTGCTGCTGCGGAACGTGTCGTCTCGAGCGACGACAAGCCCGCTTCGAGCTAGTGGACGTCGTCGCCCACGAGAAGCTCGTTCCGTTCACGACGAAGGACGGCTCGACGATTCGCGAGTTCATCCACTCTCCGGCACAGTCACTCGCCGAGGCGACGCTCGAGCCCGGTCAATCGACAATGCGTCACTACCACACGCTCAGCGAGGAGATCTACCTGCTCACGAGTGGCGGCGGCACGATGGAGCTCGACGGCGACGTGCGCGAGGTGGGGGAGGGCGACGCGATTCTGATCCCTCCCGGTGCCTGGCACGAGCTGCGCGCCGGCAGTGAGGGCGTTCGGCTGCTCTGCTGCTGCGTTCCCGCGTACAGCCACGACGACACGTTCTTCGAGTAGCGGCGACTGAAGCGAGTACAGGCGACCGGCTCGAGAGCCGGCCGCCTGGATGATGAAGCGTTTCGGGTGCCGCCTGGCTTGAGCCAGGTGGCGGCGTCGCGTCTCGGGTGCCGCCTGGCTTTAGCCAGGCGGCGGAACGGGCAGGGAAGCGTTGCGAGCGAAGGCCGATCAGGCTCCCGGCTAAAGCCAGGAGCATCGGGTTCAGCGGCTTCGCCGCGCTGTCCTCAAATCTTCCGGCGCGGGCGCGTTGGGCCCCACTTGGAGCCGCGCTTGCGACCCGAGTAGAGGAGCTTCGGAGCGGCCGACTTCATGCCGGTCTCCTCCCATGCGTCCGACTGGCCGTTCATCCGCGCGACCCGGCTGACTTCGGCCTGCTGGTCGGGGAGCACGAGCGTGACGCCCGTGCCCGAGCGCCCGGCGCGGCCTGTGCGGCCGACGCGGTGCGTGTAGGCCTTCTCGTCCTCGGGCGGATCGAAGTTGATCACGTGCGTTATGTCGGAGAGGTCGAGGCCACGAGCAGCGACGTCGGTGGCGATCAGCGTCGTCACCTTGCCGGCCTCGAAGTGCGCAAGAGCCTTCTCGCGGGCGGCCTGGGTCTTGTCGCCGTGCATCGCGACCGCACGAACCTGATGGCGCTCGAGGCGCTGCGCGAGGCGGTCGGCGCCGCGCTTCGTGCGGACGAACACGAGCGCGAGACCGCGCTCCTCCTGGAGGAGCTCGACGAGCTTTTCGACCTTGTTGTCGGCCGTGACCGAGACGAACTGGTGGTCGATCTCACCCGGTCGCTGCTCGCTCGGCAGCTCGGCCGCGATCCTGACCGGCTGGTTTGTGTACTCGCGGGCGAGCTCGCCGACGGCACCGTCGAGTGTCGCCGAGAAGAACATCGTCTGGCGGTTGTTCGAGACGCGGCGCAGGATCTTGTCGACCTGCGGCTTGAAGCCCATGTCGAGCATCCGATCGGCCTCGTCGAGGACGAGGATCGTGACGGCGTCGAGGTTGATCATGCGCCGATCCATCAGATCCTGGAGACGACCCGGGGTCGCGACCAGGACGTGGGCCTTCTTGGCCTTTGCGGCCTGGGCCGGGATGGGAACGCCGCCGTAGACGGATGCGAC
>JAYTJO010000051.1:0-5299 GCA_043730975.1 Thermoleophilia bacterium
GGCAAGGTGACGACCCGGATCTCGAACCCCTGCTCCTGTGCGCGTTCCATCCCGCGGAGGGTCGCCTCCTCGCCGGCTGCATCCGAGTCGAAGCAGAGGTAGAGCCGCTTCGTCAGCCGCGCGAGCTCCTTCAGGTGCTGTTCCGTCAGCGCGGTTCCCATCGAGGCGACGACCGGCTCGAACCCGGCCTGCCGCAGCGCGATCACGTCAGTATTACCCTCGACGACGACGGCCCTGTCCTGCTTGGCGATCGCCGGTCGTGCAAGATGCAGGCCGTAGAGGACGTGGCTCTTCTTGAAGAGATCGCTCTCGGGCGAGTTGACGTACTTGCCCTTGAGAGGATCGTCATCGTGAAGCTTGCGCGCCTGAAAGCCGATGATTCGCCCTCGGGCATCCGCGAGCGGAAACATCAATCGCGGCGGGAAGTAATCTCGCCCGCGCTGGTTCGTCAGCCCCGCGGCACGTAGCTCGTCCGGGGTGAAGCCCTTCTCGAGTGCTTTCCCCGCAAGACCGTCTCCCGGGGACAGGCCGAGACGGAACTCCTTCGAGACCGCCTCGCCGAGTCCCCGGCTCTCGAGATACGCGCGCACGGGCTCGCCGTCGGCGCCCTCCCAGAGATGGCGCTCGAAGAACGCGGCCGCCTGGTCGAGGACGGCGAAGAGCCGCTCGCGCTTCCGCCGGGCGTCGTCTGCCTGCGGCGAGCTCTCCTCGTACTCGAGCGAGACGCGGAACCGCTCGGCGAGCCATTCGATCGCGCCGACGAAGTCGAGGCCTTCGGTCTCGCGAACGAACGTGACGACATCGCCCCCCTTACCGCAGCCGAAGCAGTGGTAGAGGTTCAGGTCGGAGTTGACGGAGAAGCTCGCCGACCGCTCCTCGTGGAACGGGCAGCGGCCCATGTAGCGCGTCCCCGAGGCCTTACGCAACGAGGTACGGAGGCTCACGACATCGACGATGTTCGCCGCAGCAACGACCTCTCGCACACTCTGATCCTTGATGCGCGCCACTAGTGCCCCGCATAGGAGAGCGCGAAGCGGTCGGTCATGCCGGCAATGTAATCGGTGATTCGCTCACCGAGATCACCGTCGCCCGGAGGCAGAAGATCGGGATCCTCCACGAGTCGGCCGAAGATCGTCTGCACGACGTTGCGCGCGCGCTCGTGCTCGGGCCCAACCTGCGGCCCGAGATAGACATGCTTGAACATGAACTCGCGGAGAGACAACATTGCCTCACCGATCTCCGGACTCTGCTGGATCGTGCCTGCCTGCTCGGAGGTCTCGACGAGGTCGTGTACGAGGCGATCGATCCGTTCGGTGCCGGTCGCGCCGAGCAACTCGATCTCGGCCCTCGGCAGGTCGGACTCTCCGAGGATGCCGTAGCGAATCGCATCGTCGATGTCGTGGTTGATGTACGCGACGCGGTCGACGAGCCGCACGATCTTCCCCTCGAGCGTCTCCGGCTCCTGCTCACCCGTGTGCGTCAGGATCCCATCGCAAACCTCGTGGGTGAGGTTGAGCCGCCGCGCTATCCGCCACGACTGCTCGTTGTGCCGGAAGCGGCGCCCGAACCCGGCATTGACTGCAGCGTCGAGTGCCTGCTCGCCGGCGTGGCCGAAAGGCGTATGGCCGGTGTCGTGCCCGAGGCCGATCGCCTCGACGAGATCCTCGTTGAGGCGGAGCGCCCGCGCGACGACACGCGAAATCGCCGTCGTCTCGAGCGTGTGCGTCATGCGGGTGCGGTAGTGGTCGCCTTGTGGGTCGATGAAGACCTGTGTCTTCCCCTTCAGGCGCCGGAACGGCTTCGAGTGCACGAGGCGGTCGCGGTCGCGCTGAAACGGTGTTCGGACGCCACACGGCTCCTCCGGCTCTTCACGCCCGCGCGTCTCGAACGAGCGCACCGCGAGGGCGGACAACGTCCGCTCGTTCTCTCGAATGCGCTCCTCGAAGCTCAGTCCCGGTCGGTCAGCTATCTCCACGGGTGCAGCGTAGTTGCTCAGTACGCGCGTGACTGCCCGCCGTCCACCGCGACGCACGTTCCAACGACCCACGACGCGCGAGGGGAGACGAGGAAGGTCATCACATCGGCCACCTCCTCGACCGTTCCGAGCCGCCCCCAGGGGAGCTCACGCTCGATGAACGTCGCCATCCCCTCCGGGTCATCACGCAGCCGCCGCTCCCAGCTTCCGCCCGGGAAGAGCGTCGAGCCGGGTGCGATGCTGAAGACGCGGATTCCTTCCTTCGCCAGATCGTTCGCCATCGCCTTCGCGAGGCTGATCTCTGCTGCCTTTGCGATGTTGTAGCTCGGAGCGCCGCCTCCCTCCCGTCCCCAGAGCGAGGTGACCATCCCGATCACGCCGCCGCCCCGCTCGCGCAACGCCGGCAGCGCGGCGCGGGAGACACGTAGCGCGGGGAAGACATTCTTGCCGAGCACGGTCTGGAGGTCGTCCTCGTCCATTGTCTCGAACGATCGGGCGCCCGAACCGCCGACGCTGTTGACGACGATGTCAAGACCTCCGAAGTGCTCGACGGCCGCTGCCGCAACCGCCGCAGCTCCCTCAGGCGTCGTCAGATCGGCAACGACGCCCACGCCGCGTCCCGGCCCCGTGAGCGCCGCGACAGTTGCGTCGAGGTCCTCTGCGCCGCGCGCGCAGAGGAGAACGTCGGCTCCTTCCTCGACGAGTCGCGTCGCTATCCCGCGGCCAATCCCCCGGCTCGAGCCGGTGACAATGGCGACCTTGCCTCCGAGCCCGAGATCCACGCAGAGATCCTAGTGGTCGGGGCGACCACTAAGTGCCGGGCATTCCGCCGCCGGTGTGGAGGCGTCCCGCCTGCAGATCGTCCCAGACGACGAAGGCATTGCCGGGTTCGAGGCCGAGTTCCCGGACGATCGTTCCCGCAACCGCCGAAAGGATGCGGGCGACAAGATCGGGATCGCGCCCCTCGAAGGCGTCAATGCGCACGATCGGTGGGTGAGTCGCGGGCGGCTGCTCGGACGGTGCGTCGTTCTCACCTTCTCGATATCCCCCCGGCGGGAGCGTCTGCCAGGTAACCCAGGTGCCGGACGGATCCTCACCGAGCTCTCTGCTGACGGCGAGCACGAGGGTGCGGGAGACGGCGTCGATGTCGACACCGACACGCTGGCGGAGTGCGGTGACCTGCACGATCGGCATGCGGGTACGGTAACCCGATGGCGCAGATCCTGCTGGTACGGCACGGTGAAACCGACTGGAATCTCGGTCGGCGTGTCCAGGGTCACACCGACATCCCGCTCAATGCGACTGGTGTCGCCCAGTCGCAAGCGCTGGCGCAGGAGCTGGCCGCGGAGTCGCTCGTCGCCATCTTCTCGAGCGATCTGGCCCGAGCAAGCGACACGGCCGTGGCCGTCGCGGCTCGCCACGGGCTGCCCGTCTCGATCGACCCAGACCTACGGGAGAAGAACTTCGGTACCTGGGAAGGGCTGACCGACACGGAGATCGACGACCGATTCCCGAGCGCGGTGCGCGGCCGCTTCGGCGACGGGGAGACGACCGAAGCCGTCGCTGTCCGAGCGATCGCGGCGATCGACCGGATCCGGGATGTCCATCCCGCGGGCGCAGTCCTCGTCGTCTCGCACGGCGGCCCGCTCCGCGCGCTGCTTGCACACTTCGGCGTCGACCACGGAGCGATCGGGAACTGCGAGGTCTTCCGGGTCGACCGCTGACGACGCTCGATCCCAACAGCCGCAACACGCCGGCCAGGCGGCTGCTGCCCGGTAGACTAGCCGGGCCGTGGAGGACTACACGAACAAGTACAAGGGTGAGCAGGTCGAGCTGGCGCTCTTTGGTGGCGAGTACCAGGAGGGTGTCCTCACGGCGTACTGCTCGATCGAGGACGTCCCCCACGTCGAGCTCAACGGCCACATCCTCGTGCCGCTCCAGAATGTGGCATCCGTGCACTGCTCGAGTCGGTGCGATGCGCCCGAGCCGGACTGGCCGCCGCGCGGTCTCGAGGCGGACAGCGACAACACCGACGACGACGGCTGAGGCTAGTGCGCCGCCGGGCCACGGCGAACCTGCTCAAGGCCTTCATCCTCGTCGGCTTCCTCGTCGCGCTCGCAGCGAGTGTCGGCTGGTTGATCGGCGGCGAGCGGAGTGCAGCACTCTTCGCGTTCTGCGGCCTCAGCGCCGCGATCGCGGTCTACTGGCTGGGGGACCGCAGCCTCCTCGGCATGCTCGGCGCCCGGCCGTTTGCCCTCGCGGAGGATCCACTCCTCCGTTCGACGACCGATCGAGTGGCGGCCCAGCTGGGAATCCCGCCGCCGAAGCTCGCGCTCATCGACGACGGGTTCCCGCGCTCGTTCGTCGTCGGTCGCGGCCCGGGGAGCTCGACGCTCGTCGTGTCGACCGGTCTTCTCCGCGCCATTCGCCGCGAAGAGCTGCAGGCCGTGATCGCGCACGAGCTCGCGCACGTCCGCACCCTCGATGTCCTGACCCAGACGTTCGCTGTCCTTCTCGCAACGACGCTCGTGGAAATGAGCAGGCTCGGCGGCTACTTCTCGCGCGCACTCCTCTTCGTCCTCGGACCGATCGCGTCGGCCTTCACGCACGCCATGCTCTCGCCTCGGCGCGAGTACGCCGCCGACCGAGACGCGGCGGCCGTCACGAACCCACACGACCTCGCAGATGCCCTGCTCCGCCTCGATCGTGCCGGCGAGCTCGTCTCGTTCGCAACCTCGCCGACGACCGAGCCGCTCTACCCTGTTGATCCCTTCGAGCACGACAGGCTCTCGCGGATGTTCCAGACGCATCCGCCGCTCGCAGAACGGGTTCGGCGGTTGCGGGCGATGGACGCTGGCCCTGGAGGACGCGAAGCGACAGCGGTGCCGAGTACGCCTGCGGGGTAACAGAACGGCAGGTGAGGCTGAGGCCTCAGCCTCACCCCAGAACGACGAAAGGGACACACTCTCGTGTGTCCCTTTCGGCAACTAATTCGGCGGCGTCCTACTCTCCCAGGGGCTCGCGCCCCAAGTACCATCGGCGCCGGCGGGCTTAACTTCTCTGTTCGGAATGGGAAGAGGTGTACCCCCGCTGCTATGACCGCCGAAAGTGTCAAAGGTGGGACGCGACCGCCGGCACGCCATGCTCGAGAGAGACACACAGTGGCGTGGGCGGTACGAGCGCCGCTCGTACCTTCAAAACTCCATAGCGACTCAGACATGTTCTAAATCAAGACCTCGGGCAATTAGTACGGGTCAGCTGAACACATTGCTGTGCTTACACCGCCCGCCTATCAACGTGGTGGTCTTCCACGGCCCTTACTCA
>JAYTJO010000052.1:0-3433 GCA_043730975.1 Thermoleophilia bacterium
GGTCACCATCGTCGAACTCGGCGAGTCTCTAGTGCACGGCCTCGCAGGCGGTCTTGAGCTGTACCGCGGCCGCCGGGGCGTCGGGCTCCTCGCCGTGACGGAAGAATGTGAACGTCTCGTCGGCCACCATCGCCAGTTCGCCGATCTCGTCCGCGAGGCGTTCGAGTTCGGCGGGCAAATAGCGCAGCTCGCGGAAGCGGAGGTACGCCCACCCGGCACGGCCGCTTCGATCATCGACCCGCACGATCCCGGCTTCGTCGAGCTGCGGCTCGACGCCGTCCCAGCTCGGGTCGCGCAGGTCGAGCGCGTAGCGGATGCCAGGATCCACAGACCCGATGAAGAGCTCCAGAAATCCGTCGTCCCTGGGCCGCTCGACGACGACCCGGACGCAGCCGAGGCGATCGCCGAGGCAGCGCACGCGCTCCTCGAACGTCGAGAGACGACGCTCGATCCCATCTGGCGCCTTGACCGCGAACCGAAAGCCGTCTGGTACCTGCGACGCCCAGGATCGGAACTGCTCCTCGGAGGGAAGGCGGTACTTCGTCGCGTTCAGCTCGACCGTGTCGAGGTGCGCCGCGTAGAAGGAGAGGAACTCTTTGCGGTCGAGGCCGGCAGGATAGAAGCCGGGCTGCCAGGACGGGTAGCCCCACCCCGAGGTTCCGACGTGAAGACCGCTCACGCCACCCGGCGCTCGTAGGTAACGAACGCAAGCTCGGTGCCGTCGGTCGCGACGAGCCGCTCCCGCGAGAGCTCGGCGAATGCGTGGCGATCCCAGGCAGGGAACAGCACCTGACCCTCTACGGCGAGCTCGATCTCGGTCAGCACGAGCCTGTCGGCGACGGGTAGTGCTGCGGCGAAGATCTCGGCGCCACCGATCACGAAGGCCTCGTCCGCTCCTCCGACCAGGTGCAGCGCGTCGTCGAGTGACACCGCACGCTCGGCTCCGTCCGCAGCCCAGGTGGTGTTCCGCGTGACGACGATGTTGCGACGACCGGGGAGGGGTCGAAATCGCTCCGGAAGCGAGTCCCACGTCCGCCGCCCCATCACGACGGCGTGGCCCATCGTGAGGTCGCGGAAGAACGCGAGATCCTCCGGGATGTGCCAGGGGATCGAGGTGCCGTCCCCGATCACCCTGCCCCGGGCAATCGCGGCGACGAGAGTGACTCTCACACCGCCACCGGCGCGCGGATCGCCGGGTGGTGCTGGTAGTCGAGCACGTCGAAGTCGTCGAAGGCGTAGTCGAAGATCGACGCGGGGCGGCGACCGAGGTGAAGGGTCGGGAGGGGGTAGGGATCGCGAGTGAGCTGGGTCTCGATCTGCTCGCGGTGGTTGTCGTAGACGTGGCAGTCGCCCCCCGTCCAGATCAGGTCACCGAGCTCGAGGTCGGACTGCTGCGCGAGCATGTGGGTGAGGAGCGCATAGCTCGCGATGTTGAAGGGAACGCCGAGGAAGACGTCGGCGCTGCGCTGGTAGATCTGGCAGCTGAGCCTGCCGCGCGAGCCCGGGGTATCCGACCCGCCGACGTGGAACTGGAAGAGCGCATGGCAGGGTTGGAGAGCCATTCTCGGCAGGTCGGCGACGTTCCAGGCGCTGACGATGATTCGCCTCGAATCCGGATCATCACGCAGCAGCCGAACCGTCTCGGCGATCTGGTCGATGTGGCCGCCCTCGGGTGTTGGCCAGCTCCGCCACTGGACGCCGTAGACCGGGCCGAGGTCACCGTCTTCTGAGGCCCACTCGTTCCAGATCGTAACTCCGTGCTCCTGGAGCCAGCGAACGTTCGAGTCGCCGCGCAGGAACCACAGCAGTTCGTAGGCGATCGACGGGAAGTGCACCTTCTTGGTCGTGATCAGTGGAAAGCCCTCGGCGAGATCGAACCGCATCTGGTGGCCGAAGATGCTGACCGTCCCTGTTCCCGTGCGGTCGTGCTTCGGCTTCCCCGTCTCGAGAACGAGGCGCGCGAAGTCCTCGTATTGCGTGCTGATCATGGCGTCAGGGCTCGACGGGGTCACGTCTCGACGATAGCGCGCCGCCCGGAGGATGTCGTTAGTGGGGTGTCCCGCAACGCTAGACCCGAAATGATCGTTGCGGGACACCCCACTCCATGTTGATTGCGGTAGTGCGGCGTCTCACAACCATGCTGTCTTCCTGTCAACCGTTGTGAGACGCCGCACTAGGCGGGCTCCTCGGTAAGGAGTGGCCGTGTCGTCCCCGTCCTCACGACGACCCAGCCGTCGAACGTCTTCAACGGATACGGCGCATTCAGCGGCACCTCCGTCGTCCCACCTGCCACGACGAACGCACCGCACGCCTCTGCGAGCCGGCCGTCCTTCGTCAGCCAGAGCGTGTAGGTGCTCCCCTTGGGCAGGACCGGTAGTCCGGAGACGCTGAACGTCATGGGCCAGTTACCGGCTTCATCCCGGGCGAGCACGTCGATGGTCGCCTCTGCGTCGTCCGCACCCTTCATCGTGATCGTCTGTACAGGCGTCCCGGGGCCGTCGCGCCCCCCGACCGCGTACCCGATGCCGAACAGCACGATCGCCGCGATCGCGACGGCTCCGATCGCAGTGAACCTGCGACGCGCGAATGGCACGACGTTGCCATCGGGCGGCAGAGGAGGCTCTGCGAGCCCTGGTGGCAGCTCCGGTTGTGGGCCCGCGGAAACAAGGAGCTCGTGGGTCGCAAGCAGGAGCTCGCGAGCCGGATCGTCGGCAGCGATCAGATCGTCGAAGCGTGGAGGCGTGGTGCTCATAGCTCCCCCTCGAGCGCATCGGCGAGCCGGGCGAGACCGCTGCGCGTGCGCGTCTTGACTGTGCCCAGAGGCACCTGGAGGAACCCGGCGATCTCGCTCTGGGAGAGACCCGAGAAGTACGCGAGATCGATCACCGACCGCTCGCCGTCGGGCAGCGTCTGGAGCGCTCGGTGGACGCGCCAGGCATTCCAGGATGCCTCCGCCTCCTGATCGGGCGTGAGATCCGTGGAGACGATCTCGGGTGGGTCGGCCATCGTGGGTACCGGCTTGCGCCGCTGCGCGTCGACGATCGCGTTGCGGGCGATTGCGTAGAGCCAGGCCCCGCCGGGGCCGCGCCTGCGGTCGTAGCTCGCTGCAGAACGCCACACTGCGGCGAACACGTCCTGTACCGAGTCCTCTGCTCGGCCCCGATCGCCGATGCGACGTAGCGCGAAGCCGAGAACCGACCGCGCGTAGCGGTGATAGAGCTCCTCGAAGGCCTCACGCTCGTGCTCGGCGATTCTTTCGATGAGCGTCCCATCGGTGACCTCGGGGGCGCTCACGGGTGTGATCGTCGCTGTTCCGACCCGAGGGCGCAAGTGAAGGAGGAGAATTGCATCCACTCCAGGGATCTACGCAGCGCGCACGACCGCGGATTGGAGCTGGCGGAGAGCACAGCGGTGCCGGGCTCGAGCCCGGCAC
>JAYTJO010000053.1:0-1857 GCA_043730975.1 Thermoleophilia bacterium
GCCCGGACGGAACTCGAGCTGGAGCTCATCCAGGGAGATCTCTTCGAGGGTCTTCCCTCAGGACCCTGGGATCTCGTCGTCTCGAACCCTCCGTACGTCGACGCGAGCGACATTCTGGATCTCGAGCCGGAGGTTCGGGACTGGGAGCCGCACGAGGCGCTGACCGCGGACGGCGCGGTGGCTGCGGTCGCCAGGGGCGCAGTGGGGGTGATGGCTCCCGGAGCAGGCATCGTCCTCGAGGTCGGTGCGGGCCAGGCGGAGACAACGGCCGACCTCCTCGAGGAGCTCGGTCTGCATGACGTTCGTGTGACGCCGGATCTCCGGGGCATCGACCGTGTCGTGGAGGGCGTCTGGCAATGACCCGCACCAGGGAGATGGCCGAAGCCCTCGAGGCCGGAGCGCTCGGCCTGCTCCCGACCGACACCGTCTACGGTCTCGTCTGCCTCGCCTCCAGTCGCGACGCGGCCCTCGATCTCTACCGTCTCAAGGGGAGGACAGAGATTCAGCCTACCGCCGTGATCGCGGCAGACAAGGATGTCCTGTTCGCGCGGATCCCGGGCCTCGACGGCATTGCTGCCGCGGGAGTGCGCACGCTGCTGCCCGGGCCGTTCACGCTAATCGTCCCGAATCCTGAAGAACGCTTCGGCTGGCTTTCGGCAGCTCGCCCGGACACGATCGGCGTGCGCGTCCCCGTGCTCGAAGGCGCCGCGACCGAGATCGTCAGGCACGTCGGAATGATCGTCGCGACGAGTGCAAACCTCCCTGGCGATCCTGACCCGCGCCGCCTCGACGACGTCCCTGCCGAGATCCGGGCGGCTGTCGCGTTCGCAGTTGACGGCGGAGAGTTACCGGGCATCCCGTCCACGGTGATCGACCTCACCGGCGAGGTACCGGTCGTGCTCCGCGTCGGCGCCGGCGATCCCGACGAGGCACTCGCTCGACTTGCCGGCGTCCTCACAGAATCATTACCGCAACACGACCTCACCTTTACGACGGACGAATAGCGTCGCCGTATGCGCCGGTATCGCCCCTCCGTGCTGCTTGCTGCCGGCCTGGTGGTCGGCGCGATCATCGTCCCCGGAGCGACTGCCGCCGCACCCGTCGCGATCACCGGCACGGTCAGCGCCGTCGGTGGCACCTCGGCGACGCTGAACGGCACCGTCAACCCGAGTGGAGCAGCCACCGACTGGTGGTTCGAGTACGGCACGTCGACGGCCTATGGATCGAAGACGACGACAACGGATGCCGGCTCGGGCGTCGCGAACCTCTCCGTCTCCAGGGCGTTGAGCGGGCTCGCTCCCGCCACCACGTACCACTATCGGCTTGTCGCAAAGAACGCGTCAACCACGAACGGTGCAGACGGTCTTTTCACAACCGCATCGCCCCCCGTTGCTGTTACATCGACCGCAACAGGCGTTGGACCGACGGGAGCGACGCTCGGGGGTACCGTCAACCCGAACGGCCAGTCGACCGACTGGTACGTCGACTACGGCACCTCGACGTCGTACGGAACGAAAACGGCGACGACGTCGGCTGGATCGGGCACGGCGTCGAAGGCGGTCTCGATCGCCGTCGGCAGCCTTACCCCCGGCAAGACGTACCACTTCCGCCTGGTCGCCAAGAGCTCGGCCGGCACCACGGAGGGGGCAGACAGGACGTTTGTCACGGCCGAACCACCGACTGCCGTCACGTCGGCTGCAAGCTCGATCGGGACGACGAGCGCCAGGCTGAACGGCAGCGTCGACCCGAACAGCCGGCCGACGACGTACTCCTTCGAGATCGGCACGACGACGGCGTATGGGACGAAGACCTCATCTTCGAGCGCAGGCTCCGGCTCCAACTCGACGAACGTTTCGA
>JAYTJO010000054.1:0-2896 GCA_043730975.1 Thermoleophilia bacterium
TGGTGGAGGATGTCCACTGGGCGGGCGGCGACCTGCTGGCTTTCCTCGACTTCGCCGGGCGAGCGACCACCCGGAACGGGCGCCTCGTCGTCGCGACAGCGCGGCCGAGCTTGCTCGAGTTGAGCCCCCTGTGGTGTGAGGTCACGCGCCTCGACCTGGAGCCGTTACCTGCCGCTGATTCCCGCGAGCTGGTTCACGCTCTCGTCGGCGCGGCGCTTCCCGAGGAAGTCGTGGCAGTGATAGCGGATCGTGCCGACGGCACGCCGCTCTTCATCGAAGAGCTCCTGCGTACCTGGGCGAGCGTCGGCACCCTCGTGCACGAAGGTGATGCCTGGCGCCTGGCAGTCGAGCCCGGCGAGGTGACGTTGCCGCGTACCGTGCAGGCGATCTATGCCGCCCAGCTCGATGACCTACCACCGGACGCACGTCTTGTTGCGCGCCGCGGGGCTGTGTCGGGCCGACGAGTGCCCCTGTCTGCGTTCCGCGCACTCGAGCTCGATGACCAGCGGCACGGGCTGGACGTGCTGCGCCGACGCGCGCTACTCACCGAATCGTTCGATGACCCGATCACGGGCGCCTCGTATGCATACCGTCATGCGCTCCTGCGCGACGCAGGCTACGCATCACTCGCCCGCGTAGAACGCACCCGCCTGCACGTCTCGGTCGCCCGCTGGCTTGAGGATGTGGCAGGGGAGCGGGCGAATGCAGTGGCCGAGGCAATCGGTGAGCACTACTCCCTCGCGCTCGAGAGCCTGCCCGCGCTGGCTGGCCCCGACCTGCCCACTGCCGCCGCGCTTGCAGCAGACGCAGCAGAATGGCACGAGCGGGCCGCAGAAGCGGCGGTCATCCTGTCGGCCTTTGACGCGGCTCGACGCCTCTTCTCGCGCTCGATCGAGCTCACCGCGAAGGAAGGATCACTCGATCGTGCCCGCCGGCGCCTTCGCCTCGGCGAGACCCTTGCCGCGAGTGCCGATCTCGACGTCGGTATCGCTGAG
This sequence comes from Thermoleophilia bacterium, assembly GCA_043730975.1. Lineage (GTDB taxonomy): Bacteria > Actinomycetota > Thermoleophilia > Gaiellales > Gaiellaceae > Gaiella. The sequence continues at coordinate 996 of JAYTJO010000054.1, forward strand.
CTGGAGGCGGCCTGCGAGGTGCTCGCGGCCGCTCCCGGGGAACATGCTCGCTACGGATACGCCAGCCTTGCCCTCGGCCGCGCCTATATGCAACAGATCCGGTTTCCCGAGGCGACGGACATCACGCAACAAGCGATCGATCAACTTGCAGGTAGTGCACCAGACCCGTTGCTCGCCCGTCTCCATGCACTCCACGCCTGGTCGGTGGCCGCCAACGGCGGCGTCGACGGCGTCCTCGCAGAGATCGATGCAGCGTGGGCCGTTGCCTGTGACGCAGGAGATCCGATCCTGGAGTTGGACGTCCTCGAGTACCGATGCATGGCGCGAGACGAGCTCGATCTCGCCGGCCGCGAGGACTGGGCACTCTTCGCGGAGCAGGCTCGCAGACTCGAACGCTGGCAGCAAGTTGCGCTGGCCAGCCGCGTTCTCGCGATGTACACGGCGTTCTCGGATCCGCGTGCCGCGCTTGGGCCCCTCGCCGAAGCAATCGACGTGGCGTCCGCGCACGGCCTCACGGAGCAGGAAGGCTGGGGCGAGTACGCTCGCTGCGAGACGCTCTGGCTTCTTGGCGAATGGGACGCAGCGCTCGAAGCGGGCTTCCGGGCGCTCGACCTCGCTGAGCGCTTCGCCTACGAGCGGCTCGCTCATCGGACATTCCTCGTTGTGCTTCAGATTGCGGCCCAGCGGGGCGACGCGTCACTTGCCGAGCGCTGGGGCCGCTGGTGGGCCGTGGCCCAGCCGCACTTCCCCTCGAACCCGTCGTCGTATGGGCGCGTCAACCGTGGTGCGTACCTCGTCTGGCTCGCGCAGGCGACGGGTGGCCCCACACCGCTTCCTCCGCCCGACCTCGTCGATGCCATCATCCCGGGGAGCAACCCACACTTTGTCGGTGCCGTCGAGACAATCATCCGGGCCTGGCTCGATGCCGGCCGCCGCGATCTCGCCCTCGCCGCAGCCGAGCGATGGGCGCAGCACGCCGCCGACGGCTCCGGAACCCAGCTGATGCGCTCCTCAGCCGCCCTGATCGATGCGTGGTTGACGGGCTCAGTCGAGTCCGCCCGCCTGGCCGCGGATCTCGCTGCTGCCTTGCCTGCACCCTTCTGGGAGTCACGTGCACGTGCCGCGGCTCGCGGCGGTGAGGATCTGAGGCTCTGAGGCTCTGAGCGTGCCGACCGTCGGCCTACGGGTGGGCGACACGTCGACATCTGGCGCGTTGATGCGATCGAACCGGACAGGCTGCCTCAGTGCAGCGGCGGCGACCGCTATCGCTGCACAGAACTGACACACAGGCGGAACAGACACGTCACACCCGCGGCCCTACCCTTCTGGCATATGAACGAGGCACGGAGAGTGATCGAACGGCTGGAGCGGATCGAGGAGCTCGATCGGGCGACGACGAGCCCCGCACAACTCCTCGATGAGGTCCGGGGTTTGCTCTGCGATGCCGAGGCGTGGGTGCGCGTCGAAGGGGGTGATGCGGCCGACGACGCGGTGATCCAACTCCGGGATGCGCTCGCGCGAGACGCGGTGCCGGCCTAGCCGGCACGCTTCAGGGGCGCCTCGCGGTCGCACCGCGATGGCCTACACTGACCCTCGTGATCACGGATTGGCACGATATCGAGGGCAGCCGCAGGGAGCGTGGGCACATCGCGGCCTCCTGGCAGGATCTGACCGGCGCCAACTCCGTCACGGTCGGCGTTCAGCGCATCTCCATCGAGCCGGGGAAGTGGGCGACACCGCTGCACCTCGAAGGCTCGGAGGAGGAGATCTTCTACGTGCTTTCAGGGAGCGGGGTCTCGGTGCAGTGGGATGGCAAGAAGGAGGAGGCATTCGCCGTCCGCGCCGGCGACTGCCTGGCACATCTCGCATGTGAGGACGCACACACGATCGGCGCCGGAGAC
>JAYTJO010000055.1:0-2972 GCA_043730975.1 Thermoleophilia bacterium
CACCGCGCAGGAGGCACGAGAGGCGGTGCGTGATCTGATCGACGCGGCCGCCCTTGCAGGGCGCGTTGAGGTCCGCGTGATCCATGGCCGCGGCACCGGCGCGGTGCGGAAGGCCGTGCGCGACGAGGTCGCGAAGCACCCGCTCGTCGACGAGCAGGTCTCTGACTCCGCCGACGGGGCGACGGTGGTGCGCCTTGGTGGGTCGCCGGCGAGAACGTAGCGCCCGGCCCGAAGACGAGCTCAGGTGAGCGGGATGCCCGCCGGTACCTGCTGGGTGATGCAGCCGATTCCACCGCCGCCGTATGCCTGGAAGTCGGTCGGTACACCGACGACCTCCCGGCCGGGAAACAGCTCACCGAGCAGCCGGAAGGCGACGTCGTCGTCGGGGATGCCGAGCTGCGGGGCGATGATCCCGCCGTTGACGGGGTAGAAGTTCGTATACGGGGCAGCGTTGCTGCGACCCCCGATCTCGCGGGTCAGAGGCAGGAGCTCGATTTCGACGATCTCGATCGGTCGCCCGGTCGCATCGGTCTCACCGACGAGCCGGGCGCGATTCGCCTCCACGAGCTCCCAGTTCGGGTTCGACCTGTCAGGCGCTGCCTGGAAGAGAACCTGACCGGGTCGCGTGAACTGGACGACGTTGTCCGAGTGTCCGCCGGTTCCGTATTCCCCCATATCCTCGGCCAGGCCGTAGGGCAGCCAGATCACCTTCTCGGCGCCCAGGTAGTCGCGCAGCACGCGCTCGATGTCGGCTTTCGTGAGACCGGGATTGCGGTTCGGATTCAGAAGCACCGACTCGGTCGTGATCACCGTCCCCTCGCCGTCGCAGGTGATCCCGCCGCCCTCGGAGATGATCGGAACGCGGTACCGACGCATGCCGAGCAATTCCGCGAGGCGCTCCGGCACCGCGTCATCGTTAGCCCATTCGTCGTTCAGGCCACCCCACGCGTTGAAGCCGAAATCGGTCATCGCAACCCCGCCTGCACCGTCGATGACGAAGATTGGCCCGTTGTCGCGAATCCAGCAGTCGTCGATCGGAATCTCGAAGACGTCGACCGACGCGCCGCACGCGTTCACGACCTCCTCACGGTGGCCCGGAGCGGCGATCACGGTCACGGGCTCGAAACGGAGAATCGCGCGGATCACCTCGGCCCACTCGGCCTTTGCGTCCTCGAGATGCCCGGTGGCAAACGCCCACTCGAGGCACGGCCACGAGACGAGCGTTCTCTCGTGCTCGACCCATCGGGCCGGCATGAACAACCCATCCTCGTGCGGTGTTCGTGTCACGGCGTCGTCGCGGTCAACCACGAGATGCCCTGGGCCGTCCCGACGTGTTCGTGGTGATGTGCGATCACGGCGAGATCGTATCGTCCGAGTATCACCCTCGCTCGATCTGTAGGTGATCAGTTGCCAGAGGCTGTGTAGAGCCGCTCACTTCGTTCACCTCGCCGTGACCTCCTCCGCCACACGTATCCTGAAGGGTTCGTGTCCGCATCCGAGCTCATTCATCCCGAACCCTCACTCGAGCCCGCAACGCTCGAGATCCTCTGGCAACAGGATGTCGGCGCAACCGTTCTCGTACGCAGCGACGACGGCTCGCTCTCCTCCGGCGGGCTGGACATCGGGATCCCCGCCGTCTCGGATCTCGCGGAGCTCGGGCAGGGCGCGACGGCGCGCAGGGTCGGGCTCACCGAGTTGATCGATCTCGCGGCGGGGCCACCATCCGCTCTCGAGCTCGGCGGCACCGCGCGCGCAGCCTTCGCGGTCATCGAGCTCGCATCGCGCTCGGTCACCGAAGGACTCCTCCATCCGCAGCTCCAGCACGGTGGCCGCACGTGGCTCGCCTACTGGGGTGCGACGATCGACGAATCGGTGCAGGAGGCGCTCGACGCCGTTGCCGCCGCGCTCCCGGCAGTGTGTGCCGACGCGTTCGACGGCGACCGTGACGCGCTCGTTCACGACCTGTACGCGTGCGCCGTCGACCAGATCGCCCGCGACCGGCTCGGTGCCGCGGGTGTCCGCCTCGGCAACCGGTCGATGCGAACGCGGCCGAGCGCACCGGAGGTGTTCCTCGACGGTCTCACCTCGTCGGATCCTGAACTGCCGCTCCACGCCGGGCTCGGGGCGCTCGAGCGGCGGCTCACCGACTGGGTCGATCGCGGCCTCGAGCGACGCTCGAGCGCCCCGTGGCTCCTCAGTCTCAGGTTGGATGAGCGCGAGGAGCCCTCCGACAACGGCTCCACGCCCCTTGTCCTCGAGCTCTGGCTCCAGGCGGCCGACGATCCGACGCTTGCCCTGCCCACGTCGCTCCTGCAGCACGGCGGTGATGCCGTGTTCGGATTCCTACGCTCCGCCGACCCGCGGATCGCCATGCAACGCCAGCTCGGGCTGATCGAGCCGGTGCTTGCGGCGGGCGGCCTCGCCTTCGACCAGATCGCCCCAACGTCGATCGAGCTGAGCGACGACGAAGTGCGGTTCGTGCTCCGCACTGCGATTCCCCGGCTCGAGGAGCTCGGTGTGCCGGTGTTGCTGCCGCGGAACTGGGTCACCTCCGCCAGCAAGCTCCGGGTCAATCTCACCGCCACGAGCGTGGCCAACCGCTCCAGCGGCCTCCTCGGGACGGACTCGCTCGCGCGGTTCGACTGGAAGCTCGCGATCGGTGATACGACCCTCACGGAGGAGGAGCTCCTGGAGCTCGCAGCGGCGAAGGAGCCGCTGATTCGCATCCAGGGACGCTGGCACGCGCTGCGCCGATCAGAGGTCGAGCGGGCGCTGAAGTTCCTCGATCGAAGACGTGAAGGCTCCGTCGTCGATCTCGTGAGAGCCGTCTCCGGGATCGAGGTCGAGGACGCGGGGCTCGAGCTCGGCGAGGTCACGCTCGACGACGGCCTCGGTGCGCTGCTCGCGGGCGGTGATGAGCGGGGCTTCGAGCCACTCGACACGCCGTCGACGATGACGCTGCCGCTGTTTCC
>JAYTJO010000056.1:0-4697 GCA_043730975.1 Thermoleophilia bacterium
GTCCCGCGCCCCTCGAAGCCGCCCACGAATCGCCCTTTTGCGTCAACGAGAAGGACAGCCGGCTGGTAGCTGGCGCCGAAGCGGCGCGAGAGCGTCCTCTGAGGGTCAGAGATCGACGGCCAGGTCCAGCCGTACTTCTTGAGGAAGACACGAGCGTCGCGATTCGTGTCACCTGCGTTGAGGCCGAGGAAGTGGTAGGCCTTGCCCTGTTGCTTGACCCAGCGTGCGTAGGCAACTGCCTCGCTCTGACAGGTGCTTCACCACGACGACCAGACGTTGATGAACACGGGCTTGCCGCGGAGTGCGGCGAGCGATGCCTTTGCACCCGTGACCGTTGGGCCCGCGGTTGCCGGCGCAGGTTTGCGTGCCGCGGCGGCGGCAGTGGCCACTGCGACGAGTGCCAGGCAGGTCAGAAACAGTAGGACGATTCGACGCATCACGCATGGAACGGTACCGACAGGGGTGCTGATGTTCGAATCTGTTAAGAACCACCCGGCCCGGGTCACTCGCTCGGGCTGGTGCCGTTCAAGACGACTCTGGAACGGCCGATACAGATCAGATGCGGCACATCCTGGCGCTCACCTCGACCATGCTCCTCCTTTCGCTCGGCGTTGTCGGCACGTCCACTGCGTCGCTGCCCGAAGAGCCCTCGACGTTCGTAGGTGCCGGCCCGGTCGCGCCAGTCGCTCGATCGTGGGCTGATGCCCAGATCAAGGCAGTGACGACCGCCGCGATCCTCGGTACCGATCCCGCCTCGTTCCGGGCCACTGATCCGCTCACGCGCGGCGAGCTCGCAGCGGCGCTTGCAGCCTGGGGGAAGCGGGCCGCCACACCTGCCGATCCGTCTCGCCTCGTGACGATGCGGGAGCTCAACGCCCAGCTGGTCGGCGCGCTCGGGCTGAGCGAGGCCGCCAGGCGCATCCGACTGGCAGTGCAGGCGGCGGGGCTTGCCCCTACGGGAATGCTCGGCACCGAAACAGTTGCTCGCCTCCTCGGGCTTCGGCTCAATCATCCACAGGGACAGGACGAGCTGGAGCTCCTCCCGAATCAACCCGCGACTCGGGCAGAAGCCGCGTACTCGTTCGCGCGAGCGTTGAAGTTGGCTCCAGGAAAGGTTGCGTGGCTCGACCAGCTCAGCCAGACGTTCTCGGTGCCGGAGACAAGTGAGTGGCAGCGGACAGTGCTGACGAGGGCTCTGCGCTTCGTCGGCTACCCGTATGTCTGGGCCGGAACGTCGGAGTCAGCGCAGTTGCTCTGGAGAGCAACGGCGCCCGGTGGGACGGTCACGCTTCCCGGCGGGTTCGACTGCTCCGGCTTCGTATGGCGGGTGTACAAGACGAAGCCGTTCCCGGGCGCCCCGCTCCTCGGCGACATTCTCAAAGGGAGGACGACCTACGCAATGAGCGCCGAGGTGAAGAAGCCCGCTCGAATCGCAATCGACAAGCTGCAGCCCGGCGACGTCGTGTTTTTCGGCAACAAGGGCCTGAGGTCGACGCCGGCCGAGGTCGGGCATTCCGGCATCTACATCGGCAACGGCTGGTTCGTGCATTCCTCTGGCGCCGGGGTGACGCTGCAGCCGCTCGAGGGCTGGTACACGAAGACGTTCGCATGGGGACGGCGCCCGCTCGCAGAAGCAGGCCTCGTGGCCTAACGATCACCTGGCATCCGCGCGGACGACCCGGTTCCGGCGCACTTCCGGCACAGTGCTGGCACGTGGACACCGCTAGAGTTCAATCAGGGACGTTGCTCCCCTTGGGGTCCTTCCGCGCGGAGGACTGGCCGAGGTTGCAGTCGTGAACGCGAAACGGTGGCGTTCGGATCTCGACTCCGCGAAGGTTGGGCGGTGGAGGCTCGTTTTCGTGAGCACGCTGCTCGGCCTTGCTGGTGTTCCCGGGCCGGTCGGACAGGCACAGGGAGGTGCCAGGGAGCGCGCCACCGATGACCGCGCGACGCTTCGTGCTCCGGCTACCGTCGGCAGTCCGACCCTGCGCGAGCTCGTGGGCCAACGGGTCGTCGTCGCAATGCGGGGAACGTCCCCGTCGCCGGGGATCCTCGCCCGGATCCGTGGCGGGGAGGTGGGCGGGATCATCCTGTTCGGGGCCAACATCGAGGGCCGCGCCCAGCTCGCGCGCTCCGTTGCAGCGATGCAGCGGGCAGCACGCTCCGCGGGACGCCCGCCGCTCCTGATCGCCACTGATCAGGAGGGCGGAGAGATCCGAAGACTGCCGTGGGCGGGCCCATCGCCCTCGACCACCGACCTCGGCGGTCTCGGCCCAGCCCGGATCCAGGCAGAGGCACTCGCAGCCGGGAGGCAGCTCCGCGCCGTCGGCGTCAACGTCGACCTTGCTCCCGTCGCGGATGTACCGGCAACTGGATCGTTCATGGCGCTCGAGCGACGAACGTTCGCCACGAGCGCCGACGATGTCGCGATCGCCGCGACCGCATTTGCGCGGGGCCTCGCCGGCGCTCGGGTCGCAGCAGCCGTGAAGCACTTCCCCGGGATCGGCAGGGCGACACGCAACACCGATCGCGCCGCCGTCTCGCTTCCCGCCACCGCTGCCGCCCTCGGTCGAACGGACATCCTTCCGTTTCGCAGGGCGATTGCGGCAGGAACACCGATGGTGATGATCTCGAACGCCGCGTATCCGGCGCTCGACGCCAAGCCGGCACCCTGGTCGCCGAAAATCCAGGCGCTCCTCCGAAACGAGCTCGGGTTCAAGGGCGTCACGATCACCGATGCCCTCGACGGGGCCGCTGCCACCCGGGGTCGCACGGTCGCCGCCGTCGCGAGCCTTGCCGCCCAGGCGGGTATCGATCTTCTCCTCCTCACGGGCACCGAGGCATCGAGCGCAGCCGCATACGAGCGGGTCGTGCGCACGGCCGAGCAGGGCAGGATCCCGGTCGCGGCGCTGCGCGCGAGCTACGTGCGGATCCTCACACTCAAGCGAGACTACGGCTGAGATCACAGCTACCACGCTGACGAGATACCCTCCGTACTCATCTTCAGGAGGCAGACATGACCGAACTCGCATCCAAGCCTGGTGAGCGCGCTCCAGGAACCACCGATACCGCCGTTGCTCCCATTCACCACTGGATCGGCGGCCGCATCGTCGAAGGGACATCGGGCCGGACGAGCCCGGTGTTCAACCCCGCGATCGGCCGGCAGAGCGGGGCCGTCGACCTCGCATCGGCCGATGAGGTCGGCGCAGCTGTAGCGGTCGCAAGGGAGGCGTTCGCGTCGTGGCGGACCGTCTCGCTCGCCAAGCGCGCCGAGCTGATGTTCAACATCCGCGAGCTCGTCCACACCCACAAGCAGGACATCGCGAAGCTGCTCGTCGCCGAGCACGGCAAGGTCCTCTCGGACGCAATGGGTGAGGTGACGCGCGGCCTCGAGGTGATCGAGTTCGCCTGCGGGATTCCGACATTGCTGAAGGGGGAATTCTCGGAGCAGGCCTCGACCGGCGTCGACGTGTACTCGATCCGCCAGCCCGTCGGCGTCGTGGCAGGGATCACGCCGTTCAACTTCCCGGCAATGGTTCCGATGTGGATGTGGGCCCCGGCGATCGCCTGTGGCAACACGTTCGTGCTGAAGCCGTCGGAGAAGGATCCGTCGGCATCGATGTTCACCGCCGAGTTGCTCAAGGAGGCGGGTCTGCCGGACGGCGTCTTCAACGTCGTCCACGGCGACAAGGTCGCCGTCGACGCGCTGCTCGAGCACCCCGACGTGGCTGCGCTGAGCTTCGTCGGCTCGACACCGATCGCTCGGTATATCTATGAGACCGGGACGAAGAACGGCAAGCGAGTGCAGGCACTCGGGGGCGCGAAGAACCACATGATTGTGCTGCCCGACGCCGACATCGAGATGGCGGCCGATGCTGCAGTCAGCGCCGCGTATGGTTCGGCCGGAGAGCGGTGCATGGCGGTCTCGGTTGTCGTCGCGGTCGGCGACGCGGGCGATTCACTCGTCGCTGCGATCCAGGAACGACTCCCCAAGATCACCGTTGGGGACGGGATGGATGCCAAGTCGGAGATGGGTCCCCTCGTCACCCAGGCTCACCGCGACAAGGTCGCGTCCTATCTCGACTCCGGTGCGCAGCAGGGCGCCAAAGTGCTCGCCGACGGTCGCGAGTCGGCTCCCGAGGGCGACGGCTTCTTCCTCGGTGTTTCGCTTCTCGACGACGTCACGACGGAGATGGATTGCTATCGCGACGAGATTTTCGGGCCGGTGCTTTCGGTCGTCCGTGTCGGCACCTACGACGAGGCGCTGAAGCTGATCAACGACAACCCGTACGGGAACGGGACGGCGATCGTCACGCGGGACGGCGGCGTCGCGCGACAGTTCCAGTTCGACGTCAACGTCGGCATGGTCGGCATCAACGTCCCGATCCCCGTCCCCGTCGCGTACTACTCTTTCGGCGGCTGGAAAGCGTCGCTCTTCGGCGACAGCCACATCTACGGCCCCGAAGGCATCCACTTCTACACACGCGGCAAAGTCGTCACGAGTCGCTGGCCCGACCCCGCCACCAGCAAAGTCGACCTCGGCTTCCCGCAAACGCGGTAGCCGCGCGCCAAGCCCGGGACGCCAGGCTTCAGTCTGGCGTCGAACTTGCGCGCAACGGCGGGCGCGACGAACGTGAACCTTCGACGGGCGAAGATCGTGGCGCATACGACATGAACGCACTTGTCGAAGGGTTCGA
>JAYTJO010000057.1:0-4077 GCA_043730975.1 Thermoleophilia bacterium
GAGCGCGCCAGGGCCGACGATGTCGACCTTGCGGAGCATGGTGAAGTCCATCAGCGCCGCTGTCTCGCGGCAAGCCCGGTACTCCTCGAGCGTGTCCGAGACGACTGCCGGAGCCCAGTAGCCGAACAAGTCCATCCATTGATCCGTCATCGCCTGCAGGCGGGGGTAAAACGTGGTCTCCATGCTCACTCGGGCACCTCTCCTCGTCGCGGTCAGCTCTAGAGTACAAAGCGGTGAAGCGCGAGTGTGGCGGGTACTGTTCTGCCATGCCCGGCCCCTGGCAAGCGCACGTCGACGCGGACAGCTGGGAGCCGATGGAGCTTGCCGGCGAGACCGTCGGTGAGGTGCACTCGTTCCGCTCCGATGACGGCGAGCGGCCCTACGACGCCGGTCTCTGGCGCGTGCTCGGTGAGCTTCCGGCGCCGTTCGCCTACGACTTCGAGCAGAACGAGACGATCCACGTGCTCGAGGGGGTCGTCGTGATCGACGTTGACGGTGGGCCGGTGCTCGAGCTCTCCGAAGGCGACATCGCATCGTTCGCGGCGGGATCGCGGGCCGTCTGGCGGATCGCCCGGACGCCGTTCAAGGAGCTGTTCGTTCTCAGCTGATCAGGCGGCGTCTGCGTCGGACACAATAGAATCTTCCGGATGATCGACAACCCCGATCTCCTCGGACAGATCTCGCTCTTCGACGGGCTGGCGCGCGACGAACTGGTTGCGCTTGGCAGCCACATGAGGGAGACGCATTTCTCTGCCGGGGACGTCGTCGTCAGAGAGGGCACGAGGGGGGCGCGCGTGCTTGCCTTCTTCGTGATCCTCGAGGGGACGGTGACTGTCTCTGTCGCGGGTGAGTCGCGTGCCACCCTGTCGACGGGAGACTACTTCGGCGAGATAGGGCTCCTTCTCGACGCGCCACGGATGGCGACGGTCGTCGCGGAAACAGATCTGCGTTGTAGCGCGATGAGCGCGTGGGACTTCCGTGGCTTCGTCGACGAATACCCTGCGGTGCACGCGACTCTTGCCCGGACCCTCGAAGCACGGCTCCGGGTGTAGAGCGTCCTCGGTCGCGGCGCTTCAGTCCGCGACAGCAGCAACCGCGACCGGCTCGAGGTCGAGTGACTCGAGCACGAGCTCGGTGAGCTCGCGCACTTCGATCTCACCCTCGTGCCCCGAGGTCTTGACGGCATCCTCGTACATCGTCACGTCCTTCGGGCAGCAGACGACGAAGGTCGAGACCCGGTCGAGAGCTGTTGCCTCGTGCATGCGCGACTCGGAGGGCCGTGGGGCGTCGGGGGCCTTCAGCTCCGACATCCAGATCCTGCCTCCGCCGGCACCGCAACAGAACGAGTTGTCCCGGACGCGCTGCATCTCGACGAGCTCGCAACCGGTCGCCGCGATCAGGGCGCGCGGCTCGTCGTAGACGCCGTTGTAGCGCCCGAGGGTGCAGGGGTCGTGGTAGGTGACCCGGCGGCCGAGGCTCTTCCCTGCGGTCAACGTGCCCGACGCGAACAGTTCGAGCAAGAACTGCGAGTGGTGGACGACATCCCAGCTGCCACCGAGCGCCGGGTACTCGTTCTTCAGGGTGTTAAACGAGTGTGGATCCGAGGTGAGGATTCGATTGAACTCGCAGGCCGAGATCGCCTCGATGTTGCTCTCGGCGAGGTCGGTGAAGAGCCCCTCCTCGCCCACACGCCGCACGTCGTTCCCGGCGTTGCGCTCACCCTCGTAGAGAATCCCGAAGTCGACTCCCGCGTGGTGGAGAATGCGAGCGAGCGCCTGGGTAACGCGGATGTTGCGCGGGTCGAGAGAGGCGAAGTCTCCGACGAACCAGAGCACGTCGACCGGCTCCCTCCGCGCGTCCTTGACCTCGAACTCGAGCTCCTTCGCCCACCTGCCGCGCTTGCGCTTCGGCTCGCCGAACGAGTTGCCGGACTCGTAGATCGTCTCGAGCGTCGTCTGCAGCTGGGAGTCCATCTCGCCCCTGTCCACGAGGCGCCGGCGGAGGTTGTTGATGATCGGGACGTGCTCGATCCCGACGGGGCAGATCTCGACGCACGCCATGCATTGCATGCACGACCACACCGTCTCCGGCAGAATCGGGTTGCCGAGCAGGTTCTCGTCGGAGTGGAAGAGCGGCGGCACCGTGAGCCAGCCGCGGATTCCCAGCGTCCCCTCCGACTGCTCGCGGAGGTCGAGCACGAGGTCGCGCGGCGACAGCGGATATCCGGACGCGGCCGCAGGGCACGCCTCGTGGCACTTGCCGCACTTCGTACACGCGTCGAGCTGCAGAAGGTGTGCCGGCGTCATGTCGGTGACGACGCCATAGCCGACCTCCTCCGGCTTCGCATTCGGCGGTAAGCCGACGAGCTCCTTGCCCGCCCGGTCGTTCCGGGTGGCGACGCTCGAGGGGGCGGTCATGATGTGCACCGCCTTCGTGAACGGGATCGCTGCGACGAACGTGAGCGCCGCGACGCCGTGCACCCACCAGGTGCGGAAGTGAGCCGCCGAAGCGGTCTCGCCGTCGACCCCGATCGCCATCAGCCCCTGGCCGACGACCCAGCCGACAGGCGCCCACTTCTCGAACGACGGATCGGTCTCCGCGATCCTGAGCGCCTCGAGGAAGAACCCTGTGACGCCCAGGAACAGCAGCGAGCCGACAAAGGCCCAGTCGCCGACCTTGTAGTGCCAGCGGGCGTACCGACTCGTGACGCCGTCGACGCGGGTGTAGTCGAGACGCTTCGGCTTTTGGGCGCGCTTGACCGCCAGGATCACGAGCCCGACGATCAGGAGCGCTCCGAAGACGTCGAGGAACAACGAGTAGCCGAGATAGAACGTCCCCTGCCAGAAGTTCCAGCCAAGAACCGGCTCTGCGAAGTCGTCCTGGAACGCGAGGATCCCCGTGCCGATGAAGAGCACGACAAAGCCGTAGAAGATCATCGCGTGTGCAAGCCCGGCGACGCCGTCGCGGCGCTTGATCCACGCGTGGGTGAAGACGATCCAGGCGGTCCGGCCCACACGGTGCAGCGGCCTGTCGACCGGGAAGTTGCCCCGCCCTCGGATGTACTTGAGCACGAGCCGACCGGCACCCCACGCGAAGATCGCCGTCGAGATGACGATCAGCGTGTACCAGAGCGCGATCTGCCAGCTGGACAGGCCGGCGAAGGTCTCGCGTGTCTCCATCGGCTATTCGCTCATCCCGAAGTGTTCCGACGGAGACCCGTAGGGGACAGGCGCATGCCTGTCCCGGGAGCGAGCGGATGCCCAACGAGCCCATGGGGCACACGCACCGACCGTTCCCGACAGCCGCACTAGTACAGCTTCTCGAGCTCTTCCGCGACGTCGAACAGGTCGGCTTTGGCGCCGTACTGCGCGACGTTGAAGATCGCGGCCTCGGGGTCGGTGTTGACCGCGATGATCGTGCCTGACGTCTTCATTCCCGCGAGATGCTGGACGGCACCGGAGATCCCGAAGGCAAGGTAGACGGTCGGTTTCACCGTCTTGCCCGACTGCCCGACCTGTCGTGAGGAGGGCATCCAGCCCGCGTCGACGAGGGGGCGCGAGACCGAGAGCGTCGCGCCCATCTTCTCGGCGAGCTCCTTGAACATCTCGACGTTTTCCTTGTCGCCGATCCCACGTCCGATCGAGAGCAGGAAGTCCGCCTGCGTGATGTCTACGTCGGATGACATGGTCGCCTCGACGAGCTCGCGGTGCCGGGCACGCGACGGCCGAGCGGCCACCTCGAGCGCAGCCACCGACGCGTTGCCCGCGCCTTCGGCAGGAGCCCACACGGTCGGCCGGAGAAGCAGCATCACACCGTCAGTCCCCGGGAACTCGAGCTCGGCGCTCACCTTGGAGCCATAGAACGACCGCGTCGCGATCACAGCGTCGCCCTCGAGCACCATGCCGTGGACGTCGCTCGCGAATCCGAGACCAAGCTTCACGGCAGCCGCAGGGCCATAGCCCATGCTGTTGACCGTGAAACCGAGCAAGGTCACGCGAGGCTTGCGGTCGGCGATCAGCGCTTCGACAGCAGCCTGGTAGGCGTCGTTCTCGAACTCACCCGCAGCGATCGTGACGG
>JAYTJO010000058.1:0-5281 GCA_043730975.1 Thermoleophilia bacterium
GTCTCCGCTGCGACCTGTTCGATCTCGATCCCGCCCTGCGTCGTGAACATGAAGAGCGGCTTCTTGACGCCCCGGTCGAACGTCAACGAAAGGTAGTACTCCTTCGCGATATCCGAGGCCTGCTCGACCCACAGCCGCTTGACGACATGGCCCTTGATGTCGAGGCCGATGATGTTCTTCGCGTGCTCCTCGGCCTCGTGGGCATTCTGCGCGAGCTTGACGCCGCCTGCCTTGCCACGCCCGCCGGTGAGGACCTGCGCCTTGACGACGACGGGGCCGCCGAGCACCTCGGCCGCCTGACGTGCCTCTCCGGGGGTCGTCGCGAGGCGTCCGTCGCCGACGGGAATCCCGGCGCGCCGGAACAACTCCTTGCCCTGGTACTCGTAGAGGTCCATCCCCGTGAGCCTACCTGCGCGCTTGTGCGACGATCAGCAGCATGCGGGCCATCCTCATCATCGCGCTGGTCGCCTTTGCGGCAGCAGGGTGCGCGTCGCAATCGGTCACCGTGCCGACGACCATCAGGGCACCGCCCCAGACGGCAAGCCTCGACTGGAAGGAACCCTATCCGGCCACGAATCCCGCGCTCGTCTTCGGCGTCTCGCAGTTCACCGTGACCCGTGACGGGTGGAAGGCGAACATCTCGGTCGAGAACACCTCGGAGATTGCATGGATCGTAGGCGACCCGCGCTTCCCGGCCTATCGCGAGTTCGGCGTGTTGCTCTTCCCGAGCGACAACCTGAAGGATCTCGAGCGACGGAGCCGCGACGGCGATGTCCCCGGACTCCGTGCAGCAACGAGCTACACCCCGGCCCTGCCCGAGTCCATCAAGCCTGGCGAAACCTGGCGGGGAACGATCGCCGCTCCCGGCGCCCTCGCAGGCGGCCTCTGGGTCAGGATCGCGTTCGGGCCGTTTTCCGCTGACGGCAAGCCCCCCAAGGGAGCCCAGACGCCCGTCGTCTGGTTCACGGATCATGCGTACGAGCTCGTTCAGGTCGAAGCGGATACCGCCTAGCAGCCGAGGTCAGGATCTCTCGGATCGAACGCCACGAGCCCGCATCAGAACCACTTCGTGTACACGGGCTCGGGTCGCGGCGGCAACTCGTCGGCGGCGGTGCCCTCGAACAGCGAGGTGATCCCGGTGGCCCAGCGCTTCGCCCGCTCGGTCAGCTCCCGGTCGTCGGTCTGCATGCGGCCCCGCGCGACGACGACGCCCATGTCGGCGCCCTTATAGCGGTAATCGCCCGTCCCGTAGACGCGCAGGTAGAACGCCTCGTCTTCGTTACCGACCGTGTGCCAGGTTGTCACCTGGCGGACGAACTCGACGGTGCCGTCCGGGCGCATGCGCCACAGTCCGCTCGACGGCGCCGACGTGATCAGCTCCACACGATCCTCGGTCTGCTTCAGCACGAGCTGGCTCCACTCGTCGTACGAATCCCACCGCTTCTGCACCTTCTTCACGTCGATCTCCCAATCGACGTCCATGAACTCGAGCAGGTGGAAGAGGAATAGCGGTACCCCGCCGTACTTCGAGGTGATCAGGTTGGTGAGCGGGCTCGCGCCGGAAATGCGCGGGTTGATCTCGCCAAGGTAGACCTCACCCGTCTCATTCTCGACGAGGAAGTCGAGGCAGAACACCCCGCGGTAGCCGTTGGCGTACAGGGTGTCGCCGAGCCGACGGGCCATCGTTCTGATGGCCTTGCGCGTCCCTGCGTCGAAGACGCCGGGGAAGATGTCGTTGCCGCACCAGCCTCCACGGTACGGCGTCAGTTCCTCGAACCCGGTGATGTCCGTCTGGATCGGACCGACGAGGGTGCCGTGACGCGTCGCGCAGGCCTCCACCGTCCCGGGGAGATGCTCCAGCCGGCGCATGATCTTGAGCTCCTCGTCGACGAGCTTCTTGGCACAGCCGTCCCAGTCCTCCTCCGAGGAGATGAAGAACGTCGTGCGGCCCGAGTCGCCGTACGGCGTCTGCACGACGAGGTCGCTGCCGAGCTTCGCCTTGCGCGCCCGCCGCTGCAACTCGGCGTAGCTCGTGGCCCGCGCGAGAACATTCGGCGCCGAGGCGATCCCGGCTTCGTTCGCAAGCTCGGTCGTCGTGATCTTCGAATCGACGTGCTCCCGCAGCGCCCGCGGCGGCAGCGCAATCTCTAGCCCGAGCTCGTCGGCCAGCTCCTCCGTCTCGGCCTCGAACATGACGAACAGGGCCTTGCCACCTCCCCCGGCATGCACACGATCGGTGACATCCTTGTGCCCGAGCAGGTACGTATTGACCGCCTCGAACGATTCGAAATCATGCGGCTCGTCACGGTGCGGCACGAACACGTGCGGGTGGTGGCCGTCGAAGGTGTCGAAATAGGAGATGTACTCGAGTGCACCGACCCACTGGTCGAGGCCGAGGACGTTGTACGGAGTCGGCGAGACGAAGTAGACTGGGGTCTCGCTCGAGCGCATGAACCGGTAAATCTCCGAGAGCCCACGCAGCTGCGGTCGCCCCGACCGGCGCGTCGACGAGCCCTGTTTTGCGTCTGGCCCCCCTTTACCCATGCGCTCACCATAGAGGCCGCCGCTGCGCGCTTCAACACCGACCGTCAGGCGAAGATGACCTCGGGCGTGCGAGGCACCTGCCGGGGGCGCTCGAGCAGCGGTGGCAGAGTGACCATCGTCCGCCGCGTCAACTCGCCCGGCGTCACCGTATCGAGGTGCACCTCCCACGGTTCGTCTGACGGCCAGAGCAGTCGCACGCTGCGTTCGACGACGTCGTAACTCGTCGTGTAGACCGTGCCCCACGTGTGCCGCTCGAGCGGCCGGTGCACCGGCTCGGTGAGGAAGACCCGCTCGAGGCCATCGCGCGTCATTGCCGGGTCGGCGAGCGCTGCGGCCATCGCAGCTTCACGCACCACGGTCTCACTCATCACCGCATGCTCGGCCCACTCGGTGCGGCCCTGTCGGTTCGCGGCGCACACCTCGCCGTGCGTCACGGCGGGTTCGTGGTCGGGCGCGACCATGACGAGCGCTGCCGCACCGGAGCGGTCGACAAGCGCCACGTTGTACGCGAGGCTGACCGGGACGGCGTGGATCGCGGTGAGCGCCTCAGCGACGTCGGCGCAATGGTCGAGCAGGTAGCGAACGAGTAACGTGACCGCGAAGCCGCGTCCCACAACGCGACGGCCGCCGAAGGAGATCGCCACTGCGAGACCGTCCTCGTTCATGCCGTCGAGCGCCCCCCACAGGCAGTCGGCCATAGCGATCGTGCGTCGGCCGTTGAAGGCCGACGTGAGGAGCGTCGTCTCGCACAGCGCCGGCACGTAGTCGTACGTGCGCACGAGGCCGGGACGCCCGTCCCTCGTCCAGGTGGCGATCGAGCAGGCGGCGAAGAACGGCGGGGGCTCCCACAGCGAGAGGAAGCGCGCCTCGAGGTCGCCTCCGCCCACGAGCTCGACCAGCCGCTCCCAGGTTGGCACGAGCTCGGGTACGTGCGCGAGAAGCGCTCGCCGACAGAGCGCATACGACGGTCGTGCCTCCTCGCCGTCCCGCAGGAACCAGTTCCGGAAGGCCGGCCAGGCGGCCTGGAACCGCAACCCCAGTTCCGGTCCCGGCTGCAGCTCCACGACGGAGCGGAACGTCACCTCGGCGAGATGCCGGGACGGGGTCTCCTCGCGAAGATCGTGCACAGTCATTCGCTCAGCGTAGCCAGCGAGGCGAACGGCACGCCCTGTCGGCACGGTTTCGGGGGCGAACATAGGATGCGTCCGTGCGCCTCGACGAGTACGCCGACCACGACGCGATCGGGCTTGCCGGGCTCGTCCGCGACGGCGAGGTCACGCCCGTCGAGCTCGCCGAGCTCGTCGTTTCGGCGGTAGCCAAGGTCGACGGCGAGCTCAATGCCGTCGTCGGCCTCTACCCCGACATCGTTGAGTGCGCCGAGGCAGCCCGTCCCGGTTCGTTCCACGGCGTCCCGACGCTACTCAAGGATCTGTTTCACGGCGACCCCGGGCGGCCGACCGAGGCGGGCAGCAGGCTGGCGCAGGGGTGGGTCTCGCACACGACCTCGGATCTCGTGCATCGGCTGAAGGAGAGCGGCTTCGTCCCGCTCGGACGCACCACAACCTCCGAGTTCGGAGTGATGGGCACGACCGAGACGCTCGCCGAGGGCCGCACGTGCTCGCCGTGGAGCCGGGAGCACATGGCGGGTGGCTCGAGCGGGGGCGCGGGCGCAGTCGTCGGGGCAGGGATTGTCCCTGTTGCGACCGGCTCCGACGGCGGCGGGTCGATCCGGATCCCTGCCGCAGCCTGCGGCGTCGTGGGGCTGAAGCCCACCCGCGGGCGCGTAACCTGGGGCCCAATCGCGCACGAGCCGCTCCTCGGCTGGGGCGTGCACTTCC
The DNA here is from genome assembly GCA_043730975.1 of Thermoleophilia bacterium. Taxonomy (GTDB): domain Bacteria; phylum Actinomycetota; class Thermoleophilia; order Gaiellales; family Gaiellaceae; genus Gaiella. The sequence goes on from JAYTJO010000058.1 coordinate 4,383, forward strand.
TGCTCTCACGCAGCGTGCGCGACACGGCGGCCTGCCTCGACGTTCTCTCTGGGCCCTACCCCGGCGACCCGTGGATCGCTCCGGAGCCGTCAGGGCCGTTCCTGGATGAGGTCGGCCAGCCGCCCGGGCGGCTTCGCATCGCCTACTGCTGGGAGCCGTGGTCTGGCCGTGCCTCGATCGACGAGATGCGACTCGCGTGCGAGGCGACGGCGCAGCTTCTCGCGGAGCTCGGACACGAGGTCGTCGAGGCGCGGCCCACCTTCTCCTGGGATGCGTTTCTCGATGCGATGACGGTCGTGTGGTCGACGACGACCGCGAAGGACATCGACGGGTTCGCTCTGGCGATCGGCCGGACCCCCGGGCCGGACACCCTCGAGCTGCCGACGCTGCGCATGGTCGAGCTCGGCCGTTCCACCTCCGCCCAGCAGCTGCTCTCAGCGCTCGACGCGGCGGGCCACGTCGCACGCCAGATGGGCTCGTTCTTCGAGGACTACGACGTGCTGCTCACGCCGACGCTCGGGGCGCCGCCCGCCCGCCTCGGCACCTACGAGCCGGACGCCGAGCTGGAGCCCCGCGAGCTGTTCGACTCGTGGTCACAGCTCGAGTCGTTCCTGCCGGTATTCAATGCGACCGGCCAGCCGGCCATCAGCCTGCCCCTCCATCAGGGCGGCACCGGGCTTCCGATCGGGATGCAGCTCGTCGGCCGGTTCGGCGACGAGGCAACGCTGATCCGGCTCTCCGCGCAGCTCGAACTGGCGCTGCCCTGGGCCGGGCGCGTGCCGCCGCTGCACGTCGCGTCTCACTGAAGTCGAAGCTCCGTGGCCGCTGTCCGGCAGTAAGGCTACGCAGAGGGCCGCGAGGCGTCGAGCGCTGCCTGGACGGCCCGGTGGACGTTGCCG
>JAYTJO010000059.1:0-2147 GCA_043730975.1 Thermoleophilia bacterium
CGACGCGGGCCGCTCCGCAAGGAGCGCGCGCAGCGCGACCATGCCTTCGTCGGCGCGCACGCCGCGTTCACCGAGAGGCACGCCAGCGGCTTCGAAATCGCGAGCGCCCTCGCCGCCGACGCCGAGCCCGAGCAGCAACCGTCCGCCCGAGAGGTAATCGAGCGAGGCCGCCTGCTTCGCTATCAGGCTTGGGTGCCGCAACGGTAGAAGGACGACACCCGCGCCAAGCAGGATTCGCTCGGTCACCGTGGCGAACGCCGCGAGCGCGACGCCGAGATCGAGGATCGGGTTGTGGAACGAGAGGTGCTCGCCCGCCCAGAGCGAGTGGTACCCGAGCTCCTCCGCAAGCTCGGCGACAGCACGGAATCGGCCGGGGTCGGGAAGACTCTCCGGGAGCTGCCCCGATCCCTGGATCCCGATCCTGATCATTCACCCAGGCGGCGCGCGTGTCGCCAGGCCTTCTCGTAGAAGGGAACGAGGAACCCGAGATGCTCGACCATTTCGTTCGCAGCACCATCCTCGTCGGCTGCCTCCACAGCGTCCGCGATCCGCGCATGGTGAGCGTGGATCGAGGTGTGAAAGCTTCGCCCGAGCCCGGAACGCGAGAGACTCGTCTGCAAGGCGGAAAAGACAGGCTGCGCGGCGATTCGCAGCAGAGCGTTACCGCAGCTCTCGATGAGGGTTGCGTGGAAGTCCGAGTTCTGGACGAACTCGGCGCTGGTGTCGAGAGGGGGGTCGTCGGGCGGGATCGTTCCTCGCAGTACGTCGAGGTCCTCGAGCTTCCGACGACGGGCAGCGAGCCTCGCCGCGGGTACTTCGAGGAGCACTCTTACCTCGATCAGCTCCTCGAGCGTGAGGTCGCGGGCCGCGGTGAGAAGAGCGATGTTCGAGCTCAGGGAGTCTGAGATATGGCTGAAGGAGGGCATCGTCACGTAGCTCCCGCCGCCGGATCCCTTCGCCGTCCTGATCAGGCCCTGCGCCGCAAGGAGGCGCAACGCCTCCCTGACGGTCGCCCGACTCACACCGACCTGTCGCGCGAGCGCCGTCTCAGTTGGCAGGCGCTCGCCCTGGGCCAGCTCTCCTGACACGATCAGCTCGCGAAGCTGATCGGCAACCTGCTCGTAGCTCTTCCGCACGCGCCGCAACGGGACCACCGCGGCCGGTGCGAACGCGTGCAGCTCGTCGAGGGCGGGCGGCTCCACCCTCGACGCACGAGGCCTGTTGTCCACCGTCACCGCGCGGCAAGGGTCGGCGAGACCACGCTGTCTACGCCATCCCGAACTCTGCGTTACCGGCGACCGACACCGGCTTGTTCTCCTGCGGCAACCGATCGAGGTAGAAGTCGGTGAGCGAGGTACCGCGGGGGTTCGTCCGCAACTCCGTGCGGAGCGCCTCGGTTGCCCCTTCGTCGACCTCGAGCGTGCGTTCGTCGACGAAGACCACGCCGTACGCGTCCCGCGCCAGCTCGATCGTCGTGAAGTCGTCGAGAACGTCCTCCCGCACTGCTTCGGCTGGACGGTCGAGCGGATCGCCGTACCCTGCCGCGTTCGGCTCACGGAACTCGATGAACTCGCCGGCCGCGAACGGGATGCCCGTGACCTTGGCCGGCAGATCTTCGGACTTCTCGGTATCCGGGTTCTTCCGACACGACGCGACGAGGCCGTCCCAACCGCCGAAGATGCCCCTGGGGGGATCGGTCTGACGATCGCCCTCGCACGAGTAAACGCCGTCGACGAGGAACCTGTTGCGGCGAATGATCCCGATCCCGCCCCGCCAGCGACCGGGTGCAGCGGGCTCGGGACGCAGCTCGTACTGGTCGCAACGGATCGGGAAGCGCAGATCGAGCTCCTCGATCGGGTTGTTGCGCGTGTTCGCCATCAAGTTGTCGACTGAATCCATCGCGTCCTTGCCGAACCGACCGCCATACGAGCCTTCGTTCACCTCGAGGTAGAGCCAGTACTCGCCCATCTCCTCCGAGAACCCGGAGTACGCACAGAAGTGGATTCCCGCCGAGTTCCCCGCCGTCACCCCCTCCGGCAAGGCATCAGCGAGGGCGAGGATCGTGTTATCGACGACCCTCTGCACCTGACAGAACCGCGAAAAGCATGCACGGGGAAACGTCGGGTTGTAGATCGTCCCCTTCGGGG
>JAYTJO010000060.1:0-1969 GCA_043730975.1 Thermoleophilia bacterium
GGGGGCCGCACCCATCTCGTCAGTCCGCAGATGGCTGCCGCGGCTGCACTCCACGGGCACTTCGTGGACGTGCGCGCCCTCGCGGCCGAGCCGGTGGCGTCGTGAAGGCGATCTCCGAAGTCTCCGCGCGCGTCGCTGTTCTCGACCGTCCTGACGTCGATACCGACCAGATTATTCCGAAGCAGTTCCTGAAGCGGATCGAACGCACCGGGTACGGGCAGTACGCGTTCTTCGACTGGCGCTTCAACGAGGACGGAAGTGAGCGGCCGGGTTTCGAGCTCAACCAGCCCCAGTTCGCGGGCGCGAGAATTCTTCTCGCAGGGCGCAACTTCGGCTGCGGCTCCTCGCGCGAACATGCGGCGTGGGCACTCCAGGACGCAGGGTTCGACGTCGTCATCGCACCCTCGTTCGGCGACATCTTCCGGTCGAACGCGGCCAAGGTCGGCATGGTCATCGTGCAGCTTCCGGACGACCAGGTAAAGGAGCTGATGGAGTCTGTCGATCTCGATCAGGGCTCTGATCTGACCGTCGATCTCGAGTCGCTGACGGTGACGGCCCCGGACGGTACGGTGTTTCCGTTCTCCTTCGATGCGTCGACGCGCTTCCGGCTCCTGAACGGTCTCGACGACATCGATCTGACCCTCCAGCACGAGGCTGAAATCACGGCCTACGAGACCGCGCGGGCGGCCCGATGATCATCCTGGCCCCCAGCCGCCCGGGACGGTTCACAAGCAGCGTTTGTGACGATTTGTCACACGGATCAGGGTCGGCGCACGACCCGGCGGTGACCAGGCCCAACGATCCAGGGCTTGTGACGATCTGTCACAAGGGTCGGATCGCGCGATGAGCCACGTGGCGGTGTTGCCAGGGGACGGGATCGGGCCGGAGGTCACGGCCCAGGCGGTACGCGTGCTCGACGCGTTCGGTATCGAGTATGCGGAGCATCCCTTCGGTGGCAACGCGATCCTCGCCCAGGGAACGCCGCTGCCCGAGGAGACGCTCGCGGCCTGCCGTGCAGCGGACGCCGTTCTCCTTGCTGCCGTCGGCCTTCCGGAGCTCGAAGGCAAGCCAGTGCGGCCCGAACAGGGTCTCCTCGCTCTCCGCAAGGAGCTCGGGGTGTACGCAAACCTGCGGCCAGCCCGAGCGGACGGAATCGACATCATGATCGTTCGCGAGCTCGTCGGTGGTCTCTACTTCGGCGAGAAGGGAATCCGGGAGGACGGAACATGGTTCGACACCTGTGAGTACTCGCGCCCCGAGGTGGAGCGAATTGCCCGACGCGGATTCGAGATCGCCGAGGCGCGCGGCGGGCGCCTAACGTCGGTCGACAAGGTCAACGTCATGCATACCTCTCGGCTGTGGCGCGACGTCGTCACGCAGATGGGGGCCGGCCTTTACCCCGACGTCGCGCTCGACCACGCGCTCGTCGATTCGTTCGCCATGACGATCGTCCAGGCACCGGAGACGATCGACACCGTCGTGACGGAGAACACCTTCGGCGACATCCTCTCCGACGTCGCAGCAGCGGTGACGGGAGGGCTCGGCCTGGCTGCTTCCGCCTCGCTCGGCGACGACGGGCCCGGGCTTTTCGAACCCGTCCACGGGTCCGCACCACAGATCGCCGGACGCGGCATCGCGAACCCGGCAGCAATGCTGCGTTCGGTGGCCCTGCTCCTCGATCACGGCCTCGGCCGCGCCGACGATGCAGCGGCACTCGAGAGCGCTGTCGACGCGGCGCTGCAGAGCGCACCAACACCCGATCTCGGCGGCACGAGCACCACGAGCGACGTCGGTGACGCAGTGTTGCGCGCTCTCGATTCTGCCCGTACCCTGTAATCACGATGCGTCGCGCGCCTACAAGCCTCTTTCCCCGCGCGCCGTTCGGCTTCGCCTTTACGGGCTAGCCGGCGCCTCCGACCCTTGCCTCGCGCCGTCTAGCTCCCTCTTTCCCGGCGAACCGCTCTCCAGC
>JAYTJO010000061.1:0-3980 GCA_043730975.1 Thermoleophilia bacterium
CAGAGTTCGGGAAAGTGTGTGCGCTCTACAACATCCGTCAATCAATGGGCCGGACCGGTGTGTGTTGGGACAATGCCGCCGCCGAAGCCTTTTTCGCCACGCTGAAACGGGAATTGATCTACCGTTATCACTGGAACAACCCGAAAATATTGGAACGAGATCTTTACTATTGGATCGAAGGCTGGTACAATAATAGGCGTGCACATATGAGTCTCGGACTGCGGACACCGAACCAAGCACACCACGACCACTACCGTAAAGCCGCATAACAAACCCAACCCAACTCCGGAATCAGGGGTTTGCACCATCCTTCGCTTGTCACGTCGATGGCATCGGGAAAAAAGGGTTTTGTTGATGCCTTCAACAACCATTGGGCGTGGGACCCTACGAAGACCGAATGGGATGTACAGACCCTGGGAAAGAACGGGCGTTGGATACATACCAACGTAAGCGTGTCTGGCAACATCACACACCCGAAGATCGGGGCGAGAAACAATACGAGCGGGAAGGGTGGTCAGGCTCGCATGAGCCAGAAACTCCTTGGAGGTATGACTGCACTCCTTTGGATCTATGAGATCTGGGTGCTGATGGATGCGTTTGACGATCCATGCGGGGCGCACGGAAGACAGTTTGACTTGTTCGGTGTTTGCGATTCAGGGGGACTCGTGTGAGTTGGGAAGACACGCCATTCTTCGACAATGTGTGGCCGTTCGCTCACGTTCATAACGAACTGTTTGTCGCGATGACGGAACCTGTCAAGGGGCGGGGGCCGGATTTCTTCATGGGGTTGTGTGGATGGTGGGTTTGTTGATCCAGGCTTCGGCGGGTAGTGCTGGGGCGGCGGGGGGCTTGTTGCGGAAGCGGTCGGGGTTCGCCTGGTAGGCGGCGTCGAGGACGGCTTGGCGGGCGGTTGTCGTGGCGGGTGCGGTGCCGTTGTGGACGTCGGCGGGGTGGTGGTAGCCGATGCCGGAGTGGTAGTGATCCGCGTTGTACCAGGTGGTGAAGCGTCGCATCCACGCTCTGGCGTGGGTGATGTTCTCGAAGCGTTTGGGGTAGTCGGGCCGGTACTTGACGGTCTTGAACGCAGCCTCGGAGTAGGGGTTGTCGTTACTGACCCGGGGGCGGCTGAGGCTGCGCGTGACGCCGAGTTTCTCGAGCAGGTCGGCGACGGTGAGCGACGTCATCTGGGCGCCTCGGTCGGAGTGCAGGACCAGCGTGTCGGCGTCGATGCGCTCGCGTTTCGCGGTGGTGTTGATGAGCCGCCGGGCGATCTTGTCGGATTCGGCAGTGTCAATCGTCCAGCCGACGATCTTGCGGGAGAAGACGTCGATGATCAGGTACAAGAAGAAGTACATCCTCGCTTCGGGGCCAGCGAGGCGGCTGATGTCCCACGACCACGCCATGTTCGGTGCCGTTGCCTTGACCTGCGGGGCCGCGTAGCCCGGTGAACGCTTGTGGCCTCGACGACGATCGCGGACCAGGCCTTTCTCGTTCAACAGCCTGTACATCTGGCGGATCGAGCACACGTAGACGCCGTCGTCGAGGAGCCGATGGTAGATCTGCGCCGGCGCGAGATCACAGAAGCGGGGCTCGCACAGCAGAGCGATGATCCGTTCGCGTTCGGCGTCGGGGATCCGCCACGCCGGCAGCACCCGGCCACAACCAGACGCCCTCGACGCCCTCGGCGTGGCCCGGCCCTCAGCCTGAGCGCGGCGTCGCCGACGGGTCCGTGGCGAGGTGGCGAACGCCTCACAGGCTCGGGTCTCGCCGATCCTCGGGGTCCACGCGTCGATCGCTGCGTTCAACGCTTCGTCTCGTTCTGCGTGGCGCTCTTGGCCGACAAGTCGTGCAAGAGCGCCGAGACTTTTCCCTGCGCGGCCACCAACTCCTCGGCTGTGGCCAGCTTGTCTTCCAGGCGGGCGATCTTGGCTCGCAGGCGGGCCAACTCGGCCCTCGGAGCTTCGGTGACCTTGGGGCCGGTCTTACGGTCCCGGAGGCCTTCCAACGCGCCGGCGTCACGCTGGCGTCGCCAGGCATCGATCAGGCTCGAGTACAGCCCCTCACGGCGACAGATCTCACCAACCTGCCCCCGCTCCAACGCACCGTCGATCTCGTTCAAGATCTGGAGCTTGTACTCCGCCGGCCACGAACGCTTCGCTCGGGCCACCTCGGTCTCGTCGGTCACAGTCATCATTGCGGTTCCTCCTCTCCGCCCAAACAATCACGGGTACGACACCCGGACACCCCAAGCATGACAGATAGGGATGAAGTGGAGAACCGCAACAAAGACTCGGTTCTACATTTCGTCATTGAAGAACAACTACGACCGGACACCCCCGTTTAACGAAAATGAGAATTGGGATGTCGACCCGATGACAGAGGCGTTTGTCGCCCGATGCCGCTTAGAGGATGAGTGGTCGGAAGGCGACTCTGTTGAGTGGGCCGGATATCTCGGCGAAGTCGCCGATCAACCGTTCTTCTATGAGGGGCTCACGAATCAGTTAATGTTGGCGTTCTTGCAGTTACTCCAACCGGCACAAACCCGATCTAAACCCCAGTACTTTCAAATCATCGGAGAGGTAGGGTCCCAGGCGGGCTTGGGTTGACGACGTCGTTCGATTACGACTCGTTTTCGAGGCAGACGAAGAAGATTCAGCCTGGCGGGAATTTTTGGACGTACCAGTATTGGGGTGGTCAGAGTGGCGGGGTTGACGCGTGTTCTGCCGGGGTGTCTCAGATGGGCCGTCTCAAGTCCAAGACGCATGGGGCGAACGGCAGTACCCCGGTCGTTGACGAGTTTGAGTACGACCTGGTTGGTCGTACGGTGATGTCTATGCAGTCCGCTGGTGGTGCTGGCGCGAAGAACAAGGCATGTTCAACGTTCGACATGCGTGGCCGTCCGACTGGAGTTTCGACCAGTAATACCGGGGTGAGTGGGACTCGGGCCGATTCGTTCGTCTACATCCGTCAAGGGACGACGAATAATGTTCTCGGGTCGTACTCGACGCAGGCGTTGAACGGGGTAGCGGTGGGGACGAATCAGACGGTGCAGACGGATTGGGCTGGGCGTGACACCCGGTACACGGACTGGTGGAACACCGAAACGCTCACCGCGTACGGGCCAGATGCACGTGTCGCGTCAACTGTGCGTGGGAACAATTTGGGGTGGGCGGCACATACTTTGGCGTTCAACTATCTGAATGATGGCCGGTTGTCATCGACCGTGTACTCCCCGACGGTTGGGACTGCAAAAACGTTGGAAACGATCGGCTACCAGACTGACGGTGACCTTGCGACCGTTTCGTACGGCAACGCGACGACGTTGACGGCAACCTATGACGGGTTGGACCGGGATACGAAACATACGATCACGAAGAACGTGGGTGGGTCGGTGATTGCGTCGAATGAGGTGACTTTGTCGCAGTCGGGGAGGATTGTTGATGAGAAGTTTGATGGTGTCGACGCCAACGCGGCTGGTGGTAACTATGTGTACGACGGGGTTGGTCGGTTGGTGAAGGCTTACGCCGCGGCCGGGACGATGCTTGAATACGAGTTCTCTGCCGCGCACACGTGCGGGACTGCTACGGCGGGGAGGAACTCGAACCGGACACGGGTGTTGTTGAATGGGGTGGTGCGTGACACGTTTTGTTATGACGACCGTGACCGGTTGACGACGCGTAACGGGGCTGCGGTGACCTATGACGTCTACGGGCGGACTGCGACGTTGGCGGGGAAGACGTTCGGGTGGAACGAACGAAACAACAACACATCAACCAACAGCACCACCCCCGCGTATACGACCACTCTGACGAGGGACCCTCTCTGTCATTGTGGTGGTTGCCGGTTGCTGAGGGACAGTTACTGTGAGTAGAGCGAGAGAAGAGAAGGAAGAATGTCTGTTACTACTGTTGGGGTGATGTCGCGCCTTGATCCTGAGGTTCGTCCGGCGTCGCGGGTGTATTCGGCGGCGTTCAAAGCCG
>JAYTJO010000062.1:0-3691 GCA_043730975.1 Thermoleophilia bacterium
ATCGAAGGCGCCGTCGACTTCTTCGAGCGCCGACTCGCCGTTAGGGCAGCATCTTTTTGCGGGCTCTTCGTGCTGCTCTTGTCGAATCGGGCCATCGAGCCGTTCCTTTCACGTAGCGCTCTTCGCCGGCAATCAGAGTAGCTGCGACTCGGTCGGGCGATCCGCCCAGAACAACGGCGATAACAGGATCTTCAACCGGGTCTAACGGTGAGTTCACGAGCGAGATCACTGCCAGATCGGCCTGCTTCCCCGGAACGAGTGACCCGATCTGATTCTCTAGGCCGAGTACCCGGGCGCCGCCGAGCGTCGCGAGCTCGAGCGCATCTGCCGCGGTGAGGGCTCCAGGGTCGCTCGCGCGGGCCCGCGCACCGACGATCGCGGCCCGGATCTCCTCGAACATGTCGAGCGACGGCGCCGAGGCCGGGCTGTCGGTCGCGATCGAGACCGCAATGCCCGCCTCCCGTAGCTCCGCGAGTGGCGCTACGCCACAGCCGAGGTAGCCGTTCGAGCGGGGGCAGTGCGCAACGCCCACCTCGTGGCGCGCCAGGAGCTCGATCTCCTCGGCGTCAGCGTGAACGCAGTGGGCTGCCATCAGGCCCGGGCCGAGCAGGCCCTCGGCCGCGAGCATCCGTATCCCCGTCTCGCCCGGCGGAGGCACGAGGAAGCGCGCGAGAGGGCTCCAGTCTCCTACGCCGCTGACGAGCCAGTCCCGCTCGGCAACGCTCTCCGCGAAGTGGGTCGCCTGCGGGATGCCAAGCTCGGCGCAGGCGCGGTAGATCTCGATCGTGCACGTGTACGGCGCATGTGGGGAGACACCCACGCGTACTCTGTCCGAGATCACGTGCTCGATGCGCGCCCGAGCCTCATCGAACCGCTCGAGCGGTTCGCCGTTGGTGCTGAAGACCTCGAGGTAGACGATTGCCCGCAGGCCACTAGCTGCCGCTGCAAGGGCCGTTGCGCCGGAGAAGCTGCAGTCGCCCACCGTCGTTACTCCCGATCGGAGTGATTCGTGGGCACCCACGGTCGCAATCGCCGTCATGTCGTCGAAATCGAGCCTGTCTTTGCGTTGGATGTGCATTCCGATCCAGGGGACGAATGGGAGTCCGTCCCCGAAACCTGCGTAGACGGCGTACTCGAGATGCGAATGCGCGTTGACGAACCCGGGAATGATCACGCAGCCCTCGTGGTGCTCGCCCTGCCCGAGATCCTCGGCGCTGCCTACCGTCTCAATCGTGCCGTCGTCCGCGATCACGACCGCACCGCTCTCGATCGGTGGGCCCTCGACGGGAACGACCCAGTCCGCCGAGACGACCCTCACGGCCTGTCGTCCTCCGGATCCTCGGGCTCGTCAGAGGTGTCGGCGTCGTTCTCGTCTGCCACGGGTTGATCGTCGTCCGGATCCTCGGGCTCGTCAGAGGTGTCGGCGTCGTTCTCGTCTGCCATCGACTGATCGTCCTCCGGCAGGCCGGGCTCCGCTGTGGTGTCGTCCCCTTCCGAAGACGACTCGAATTGCTCCTCGGCGGGCAGGTTGCGGTTCCAGCGCTTTTCCATCAGGACCGAGAGCCAGATCGAGGTCTCGAAGAGGATCAGCAACGGGATCACCTCGAACGCGAGCGAGACGGGATCGACGGTCGGGAGCAGAACCGCGAACGCCAGCATGAGCGGGTACCCGATCCGGCGGTTGCGCCGCAGTTTCGCCGAGCTGAGGACGCGGATCCGGACGAGCGCCAGGATGAAGATCGGCATCTCGAACGCGATCCCGCTCGCCAGCAAGACGAGCGCCGTGAACGACAGGTAGTAGCTGGCGCGAATCTGGACGTTGTAGAGGTCGTCATCGAAGTTCGTCAGAAAGTAGATCGCCCTGGGCAGGATGACGAAGTAGGCGAACGTGACTCCCAGCGCAAAGAGGCCGGAGCCGATCACGATGAACACGCGCAACGTGCGCTGCGTCGCCTCGTCGACGGCCGGAGCGAGGAAGCCCCACAGCTGCCAGATGAGGATCGGGAGCACGATCGCGATCGCGGCCATGGCGCTGACCTTGACGGCCGTCGTGAACGGCTCGAGAACGGCGAGCGTGACAAGCGTCTTGTCGGAAGGAAGCGGCCGCTTCAGCCACTCGATCAGCGTTGTGTGGAACGCGAACGTGAGGAGGAATGCCGGAATGATCGCTGCGATCGCGATCAGGAGTCGGTGGCGGAGCTCCGTCAGGTGCTCGACAACGGTCGCCTCTTCTTCCGTGCCGAGACGGCGCGGGGCGAGCCTACGGAACATCCCTAGTCGGAGTTAGGAGACGGTGTCCCGCTCGCGTGATTCAGACGCGGCAGGTGCGGCGGGAACGGCCGGCTCGGCAGGCGGCAACGACGCAGCGTCGTCGTCGTCCTTCGAGTCGCCCGTGACGGAGTCCTTGAACTCGCGCATTCCCTTGCCGAGCTGACGACCCATCTCCGGCAGCCGCTTGGGGCCGAAAACGAGGAGCAGCACGAGCAGGAGGATGAGAAGCTCCCAGATACCAATTCCGAAGGGCATGCTGCGAGAATAGCAGCGAACGACCCACAACTCTCGGCTTTCGATGGTCCGGGTACGATACGGGCAGACGCTGCCTGCGGTTTTTCCGCAAGGAAGTGCGGTTTTCCCACACGAGGCAAGGACGGAGAACAGTGGCACTGCTCGAAATCAGGAACCTGCACGTCGCGCTCGAGGACGGCACCCCCATCGTCAAGGGTGTCGATCTGACGGTCAACACCAACGAGAAGCACGCCATCATGGGTCCGAACGGCTCGGGCAAATCCACGCTCGCCTACGCCTTGATGGGGCATCCCTCGTACGAGATCACCGAGGGCGAGATTCTTCTCGACGGCGCTGACGTCGTCGAGCTAGGGGCGGACGAGCGGGCGCAGAAGGGCCTCTTTCTCGCGTTCCAGTATCCGCACGCCATCCCCGGCGTCACCGTGACGAGCTTCCTGCGCAGCGCGATCAACGCGAAGCGCAAGGCGGCGAACGGCGGCGAGGATGATCCGATCGCGGTCAAGGAGTTCCGCATCGAGATGCTCGCCGCGATGGAACACCTGAAGGTGCCGCGCGAGCTGGCGCAGCGCTATCTCAACGACGGGTTCTCCGGCGGCGAGAAGAAGCGCGTCGAGATTCTTCAGATGGCAATGTTGAAGCCCCGCATCGCCGTTCTCGACGAGACCGACTCGGGCCTCGACATCGATGCCCTACGTGTCGTTGCGAACGGGGTCAACGAGCTCGTAGGCCCGGAGATGGGCGCCCTCGTGATCACGCATTACCAGCGGATCCTCAACTACATCACGCCGGATCACGTGCACGTCTTCGTGGACGGACGGATCGTGGCCTCGGGCGGCGCCGAGTTGGCGCAAAAGCTCGAAGCGGAGGGCTATGAAGCCTTCATCCCTGCAGGAGTCGGAGGCGAGGGCGCATGAGCACTACCGAGAACGACGTCGTCAAGGGCATTCGCAGCGAGTACCAGTACGGCTTCTCGAATCCCGACGAGGCGAAGGACTACTTCTTCAAGTCCGGCCGCGGCCTCTCCCACGAGGTCGTCGAGGCGATCGCCGAGCACAAGAACGAGCCACAGTGGATGCGCGATTTCCGCCACAAGGCGCTCGACTACTTCTACGCCCGCCCGATGCCCAACTGGGGCGGAAACGTCGGCGAGATCGACTTCGAGAAT
>JAYTJO010000063.1:0-4419 GCA_043730975.1 Thermoleophilia bacterium
GTGGCAGCACCTTGGCTGCGACACACCCGGCACTCGTGGCCGTCCGGCTCTCCATCGCCAAAGCGGCGGCCGCTCCGCCGAGGTGCCCCGGCAGAAGGCACGCCATCACATTCGCGCCCTCGGCGGCTTGGGCGGTGACCCGGATCAGCCGCCGTGCCTCGATCCGCCACGACAGCGCCTCGGCACCGATCACCCTCTTCGCGGGGTACCACGCTGACGGCACTCCCTGACACCCGGGCTCCGTCTCGGTGATCGCCTCCTGCACCGACGCAGCCGAGGCGCGAGGAGTGCCGTCGACGCGATGGAGAGCGGCCTGAAACCCGTCGCGCTCCACGCCGTCGTAAAAGCCGAAGAAGTTGAGCTCGGCCACGTGAGGGTCGCAAGCGACCTGATGGACGAGCGAGGAGTAGATCCCGGCCTGTGACGCCTCGTCGGTGACGGCGACGTTCTCGTCGCCCGAATATCCGAGCAAGCCCTCGGTATCAACCTGCCAGCCGACCTCGTCGAGGTAGAGCCTGAGACCGTTCACGGTCGTGGGCTGCGGCGTATCGCGAAACGCATCCCAGAGGGCCTGCTTGATTCGTCCCAGGTCAACGAACCCGGCGTTCGGCCAGCTGTAGCTCTGGTCGAGGTCATCGGTCGCCCGGTCCGGGTAGGGATGGAAGCTGAGGCCGTCCATCAGGGGCTTCTCGCGACCACTCGCCCGATACCACGCGCCGAGAGCGGCGAGGAAACGGACAGGTGAGGTGGAGACATTGTTGGGCGCTGCTGGCCGGTCGTTCCCGCGTGGGGAAAGGCCGAGCCCGATCACCCGGATCGTCGGGTCGACCGCCTTGAGCGCGTCGTACCCGGCAGCGAGGAAGGCACCGGCGATCGGAGCCGAGGCGTTGGTGCCGTTCGTTCGAAACTGTGGCCGGAGAAACGCCGGCTGGTTAGGCTCATTCATAACGGCGTACTGCTTCACGCTCGGGTACCGCGCTGCGACTGCGCCGAGCCAGGCAGCGAATGCAGCGGGATGCGCAAGCCCGGCCTCGACCTCACGCGGCGGATACGGGTAGACGGCCAGCACCACGCGAAGGCCCGCGCGCTCGGCCTCGGGAATCGCCCGGTCGAGGGCATCCTGATCCTGAATCGTCATGGGGTCGCTCGGAACCCAGCGGGTCGTCATCACCGACTGCTTGAGCTTCAGGCCCGCCATCTGTGAGAAGAACGCCGAGCCGGCGTTCGGCGCCCACTTTCCCGTGTCATCATTCGCCCCGACGTCGGCCGCCGGCGCGGCCCCCGCAATCGCGAGGCCCGCCGTCGCTACGACTATTGCCACCGTTCTCCGCACGGACCTCTCCGATTCGCCGCGAGCCGCTCCTGTCCTCGGAGCGACCCGGGACTTTACCGGCGCACGAGGTACTCGAGCAATGCGTCCAGCAACCGGCCGGGGCCGTATCGGACGGGATCGTCGGCGACGAGGCCCGTCTCCGCCTCGGCGGCGATGATCGCAGTCCGAGCTCCGTCGTCGTCGAGGTTCCTCGTATTCAGAGCGATACACGCGACCGCGGAGCGCCGGCAGGGGAGCGAGACTCGCTCGTGCAGTTCGACGAGCTCGGCGAGGGGTAGGAGTGGATGGCCGGGGTAGCCGTCGATTTCGGTTGCGCCCGCCATGTGGCAGAGCACGAATGCGTGAGGAGCCGACCCGTGGATAAGACCGAGCGTGACACCCGAGTACCCGGGGTGCGAGAGCGAACCTTGACCCTCGACGAGGAGTAGATCTCCCCCACGCCGGCCTCCTTCGACGACGAGTCGTTCGGCAGCACCGGCGATGAAGTCGGCGACGACGGCATCGACGGAGATACCCCACCCGGCAATGGCAACGCCCGTCTGCCCCGTCGGTATGAACCTGGCGGAAATGCCGCGCTTCTCGGCCTCTCGAGTGAGCTCGAGCGAGACGGTCATCTTCCCGATTGCGCAATCCGAGCCGACCGTGAGCACGATGTCGCCCGGCACCTCGAGATTCGCGCCGGTCGCGACCTCCAGATCGGCTGGAGGGCGCCGGAGGTCGCGAAGCACGGCGCCGGTCGTCGCTGCGAGAGGTGCGAGCTCCGGGTCGTCCTCGATGAACTCGTGCAGGCCGTTGTCGATCCCGATTCCGTGGCTCACACAGTCGTGTAGAAGCGCTCGCCACGCCGGAGGGAACCGCCCGCCTACCGTCGCGACGCCGACGAGCGCCGCCTCCGGGCGAAAGATCAAGGCAGACGCGACATCGCCGACGATCGGCACACCCCGCTCTTGCTCGCCGATGCGGGTCGAGTCCAGGATCGCGACGACATCGTCGGCGCCGTACCGCAGGACGCCGTTCATCGTCTTCGCCCAGTGGGGATCGCCGGAGAACCCCTCGGCGAGGATCAGCAACCGTCTGGGCGAGCTAGCCGACACCGAGTCCCGGCTCCTCCGACGGCACCTGCACGCCGTCGCTGAATGCGACGCCGGGACATGGATCCTCGGCGAGCAGCAGGTTGCCGTCGAGATCGACGTGATCGCAGAGCGGCGCGACGACACAACCTGCCGCGATCCCGAGCCCCGACTCGACCATGCAGCCGAGCATCACCCCGATGCCGAGGGCACGGGCCGCGTTGGCCATTCTGATTCCTTCGCGAATGCCGCCCGACTTTGCGAGCTTGATGTTGATCCCGTGGGCGATCTCGGCGCACCGGGCAACATCGGCGAGCGTGTGACAATCCTCGTCGACGTAGATCGGGATCGGAGACCGTGCCTTCAGCTCCTCCGCGCCGGGATCACCCGCAGGTAGCGGCTGCTCGACGTAGGCGACGCCGAGCTCTGCGAGCTGGGGGATCGCCTCGACGGCTTCGGCGAGCGACCACCACTCGTTGACGTCAACCTGCAGCGGCAGATCGGTGCGCGAGCGAACCGCACGAACACGCTCCACGTCGAGACCATCGCCGCCGCCGAGCTTCAGCTTGAGGCGCTTGAACCTGCCCGCCACCTTCTCGGTCCGCCGCGCCATATCGTCGGGGTCACCGAGCCAGATCGTCCAGGATGTCGGCGGTCCGACCCGCGGGAGACCGAGGAGTTTCCAGACGGGCACGCCGAGGAGTTTCCCCTGGAGATCGTGGAGGGCTCCGTCGAGTGCGGCTTTGGCCGCCTGCTCGCCCGGAATCTCCGCGAGGCGCGAGTTGATTTCCTCGAGGGCGAACGGATCGTCGCCGACCAGGCCGCTGTGCTCCTCGATGAAGGCAAGCGCTGAGGCCGGGGTCTCCTCGTATCGCTCGATCGGCGCCGCCTCTCCGCGCCCGACATGGTCGCCGAAGCGGAGCTCGACCTGGACAACGTCGTCCCAGTCGGTCGACTCCCGGGCGATCACGAAGGTCTCGGCGAGCCTCAACCGGACGATGTCGGCACGCACCTTCATCGGGCAAGACTACTTCGTGGAAATCCCGAGCACGTAGGCAACGATGTCCCCCACCTCCGCCTGCTCGACCAGACCGCCGGGCATTGTCCCGGCGCCCTGCTCGACCCGGGACTGGATGAGGTCAGCATCGAGCTCTGCTCCCGCGAGCGTTGGCCCGATCCCCCCACCCGTCCCGGCCGTGCCGTGACAGCCGGCGCACGTCGCCTCGAAGACGAGCTCGCCGTTGTACGCGTCCCCGAGCGTGACGGTACCGCTGCCGGCCGGCGTCGCCGGTGCGAGGAACTGACCCTGGGCGAGAGCGAACACCGCGCCCGAAACGCACACGAGCATGACTGCCGGACGCCAGAGCTTCCGCTCCATCAGAAGCCAAACCTGACGTTGGTGAAGTACCAGAGGCCCGACGTGACCCACAGCACGACGAGCATCGTCGCCATCGTGCTGCCCGCAACCGGGAGCACCCAGTGCGGATAGCCCTTCTCCCTGATCACGAGCATCTTGGCAACGAAGACGCCGTAGATGAACGTGCCGACAACCGAGTGCACCGCGACTCGCGTGTCGGGCGTCTGGAAGCCGAGGATGAAGACGCAGTGAAAGAAAACGGGGAGCGTGCAGACCACGGCAAGCCGACCCGACCACCGGTGAATCCTCTTCGCGACGGGAAATGAGAGCGGGATCACGCGCTGCAGCTTGCCCCACATGCGCGAGGCCGTCAGCACCTGAACAACGGCAAGAACGACGGCTGCGGTTGCAAACCAGGACTTGAAGGCGATCGTAGACGAGAAGACGCTCGTCACCGCGTCGGTGTACGTCCCGCTCACGTCGATCAGTGGCCCCATCGCGCCTCTCGTTCGAATCCTGTCCGGGGGAGACTACGCCTCCGAAGGGGATCTGGCCGGACGCCTTCGTCCCTGGGACGAGTGAGCGAGCCTGCGCCCTCCTCGACCGATACGAGAGACGTGGGCTCTGCCGCCGCTCCGCGACGCCGTTCGCGCCTCTCC
>JAYTJO010000064.1:0-8035 GCA_043730975.1 Thermoleophilia bacterium
GCCGCCAGATCGTCACGAGCCACGCCGCGTTCGACTATCTCGCGGCCCGGTACGACCTCGAGCAGGTTCCGCTCGAGGGGCTCTCACCCGAGGCGGAGCCGTCCGCTCGCGGCATCGCCGACCTTGTCGATCTCGTGCAAGAATCGGGAGTGACGACCGTGTTCTTCGAGACGCTCGTGTCGCCGAAGCTCGCGCAGACAGTTGCGCGGGAGGCCGGGGTCGAGACGGCTGTGCTCAACCCCCTGGAAGGACTGACAGACGAGGAGTTCTCCGCCGGAGAGGACTACTTCTCCGTCATGCGATCGAATCTCGCTGCTCTCCAGAAGGCACTCGGATGTCAGAGGTGACCCCGGTCGTCGAGCTCGAGGGCGTCTCGTTCGGCTACCGGGCAGGAGTTCGCGTGCTCGAGGATGTCTCCTTCCGGGTGGACGCAGGCGAGTTCGTTGCGATCGCAGGTCCGAACGGCGGCGGCAAGACAACGCTCCTTCGCCTCGTGCTCGGTCTCGAGCGCCCGATCTCCGGCAGCGTTCGGGTCTTCGGGCAGGCGGGCGGAAAGAGCGTCGACGGCGCCCGCATCGGATATCTCCCGCAGCGTGCGCGGCTGATCGGCGAGGCTCCGGTCACGGTGCGCGAGGTCGTCTCGACCGGGCGGCTCGCACCTGCAGGGATCTGGGGGCCGCTCCGTCGAGCCGACCGCGAGGCGGTCGCTCGTGTGATCCACACAGTTGGCCTCACTGATCGTGCGGACTCACCCCTCCGGACGCTCTCTGGCGGGATGCAGCAGCGTGCGCTGATCGCGAAGGCACTCGCCTCCGAGCCGACGCTCCTCGCGCTCGACGAGCCGACGACCGGCGTCGACGCCGAGTCGCAGGAGTCGCTCGGAGTCCTGCTCGAGGAGCTACGGGAGCAGCTCGGCGTCACGATCCTCTACGTCTCCCACGAGTTCGGTGCCGTCGAGCACGTCGTCGACCGAATCGTCCTCGTTCGCGGGAGCATCGTCTACGACGGCCCGCCGAGCGGGTTACCCGGCGTGTGGCACGACCCCTCGCACACGCATGCTTGAGCTCGAGTTCATGCGGCTTGCGCTCGCGACGGGCGCGATCGTTGGCCTGCTCGCACCTGCGGTCGGCTTCTTCCTCGTCGAGCGGAAGGCGTCCCTGATCGGCGACGGGCTCGGTCATGTTGCGTTTGCCGGGGTCGCCTTCGGCTACCTGCTCGGGATCTCGCCGGTGCTGACGGCCCTTGTGGCGGCCGTGATCGGCGCGCTCACGATCGAGTGGCTTCGCTCGCGTGGCGGCGCGGCCGGCGACCAGGCTCTCGCGCTCGTCTTCTACACGGGGATCGCCGCCGGTGTCGTACTCGTCTCGAAGGCCGGGGCGCTCAACGTCAACCTCTTCCAGTTCCTGTTCGGCTCGATCCTGACGGTCACGCGTGACGACCTCTGGACGGTGCTCGTGCTCGGGATCGGGGCACTCGTCACGATCGCCGTTCTCTTTCGGGGGCTCGTCGCAACCGTGCTCGATGAGGAAGGAAGCAGGGTCGCTGGCGTTCCCGTGACGCGCCTCAACGTCGTCGTCGCGGTTCTCGCTGCTCTCACCGTGGCCGTCTCGATGCGCATCGTCGGGATCCTCCTGATCGCAGCTCTGATGGTGCTTCCGGTGATCGCCGCCAATCGCGTTGCCTGGAGCCTCCGCTCGACCTTCGCTCTCTCGATGGCGCTCGGCGTCAGCTCGGTGCTCGCGGGCCTCTCGATCGCGTACTACGCTGACCTGCCGCCAGGGGGCACGATCGTTCTCGTTGCTGCTGGCGCCTTTGCGCTCTGCTCGGTCGGCAGCGCGGTTACGCGGCGCGCGTAAGCCATGGAGCTGGAATGATCGGCTCCGTGACCAACGTCGTTCTTACCGGCTCGGATCTCACGATCGAGGCTGTGCTGGCTGTCGCCCGGCGTCGGGCACGGGTCGAGCTCGCACCCGCTGCCCTCGAGCGCATGGCGCAGGCGCGCGAGGTCGCCGAACGCGCAATCCGCGAAGGGTCGGCGGCCTACGGGGTCACGACGGGGGTCGGCAGTCGCAAGTCTTTCTCCGTCGAGACAGCAGACCACGATCGCCTCCTCATCCGTCAGCACGTCATTGCTCAGGGCTCGCCGGTAGCTCATGAAATCGTTCGTGCAACTGCGCTCCTGCTTGCGAACGCGCTGGCCTCCGCGACAACCGCGGCACGGCCGGTTCTCGCCCAGCACGTTGTCGAGGCCCTGAACGACGACCGCCTCCCGACCGTTCGTGCCCTCGGGTCGATCGGTCTGTCCGACCTCGCGCAGCTGGCCGATCTCGCCAACGGGATCATGGGGAGCTTCGAGCTCGCACGCGGCGAGGGTATCGCGCTGCTCAACCAGAGCTCGTTCTCGACAGCCTATGGAGCGCTCGCATTCGCCGACGCCCTCGCACTCCTGGATGCGATCGACTGTGCCGGTGCGCTCGATCTCGAGGCGCTCGGCGCCAACCCGGACGCATTGCATCCTGCCGTCGGACAGGTTCGGCCCTACCCGGGCCTTCAGGTCACGCTCATGCGTCTGCAGGGCCTCGTTGCCGGCAGTCAGGTGGAGGCACGAGCGCTGCAGGATCCGGTCAGCTTTCGAACGGTCGCCCAGCTCAACGGCGCTGCCCGTGACGCCCTCGGATTCGTCGGCGGCCAGATCGCGATCGAGCTCAATGCGGCACAGTCCAATCCTCTCGTTCTGATCGATGAAGAGCGCGTGATCTCGGTTGGCAATTTCGAGATCCAGCCGTTGGCTACGGCTCTCGATCTTGCACGCCTTGCACTTGCACCCGTCATCACGAGTGCGGCCGAGCGCGCCGTCAAGCTCTTGCAGGCGCCCCTGACCGGTCTCACCGAGGGCCTTGGTGCCCAACCCGCCCTGGCCGAGAGTGCTCTCAGCGAGTTCGGGATCGCCGTGCAGTCGTTCGCCGCGGAGGCTCGACTGCTTGCGCAGCCGGTCTCGTTCGAGAACGTCTCGACGACGCAGGCCGAGGGGCTCGAGGATCGGATGACGATGGCGCCGCTCGCCGCACGGCGACTCGAGGCGATGGTCGAGCTCGGAGCGCGAGTCGTCTCGATCGAGCTGCTCCTTGCCGCGCAGGCCTGCGACCTTCGTGGGTCACGGCTCGGCACCGGAACCGATGCCCTGCGAGCGAAGGTGCGCGAGTTCGCCCCGTTCCTCGAAGAGGGCGACATTCTCCCCGATCTCGAGCTGCTCGTCGACGAGATCCGTTCCGGCAGGATCGCGAGCTAGTGCGGCGCTTCACACCGTCATGCAGGTTTGCCCCTGAGGCTGATGGTCGTAGTGCTCGTTCCCGGGAGAGGCTCCGCCGTCTCCCCCACGGGTCCTCGGTACAGCGTTTTGCGGTGGCGCGGTAGAGATGGGAGCGATCGACATCCATCAGCACTTCTGGCCGACCGAGTTCATCGCCGCGCTTGCGGAGCGGGACGGCTTTCCCCGCCTCGAGGGGAACGTGCTCTTCCTGCCCGAAGGCGCCTACGAGGTGGATCTCGACGACCACCTGTTCGAGCGGCGCCTCGCGCTGCTCGAGGCTGCGGACATCGACGTCGCTGTCGTCTCGCTGCAACCAACGTTCGGGCTCGAGGCGCTCGCGGCCGACGAGCGCGCGCGACTCGAAGGCGTCTGGGAGGACGGCATGCTCGAGGTCGCTGCCGTTTCGGGCGGTCGGATCGTGGCCCTTGCCGCAAGCAGGCCGCGGGATGGGTTCGCGGGCGTCTCGGTCGGCGCGGACACGCTCGCCGACCTGGATGCGCTCGCGCCCGTGCTCGACGCGCTGGGAGGCTCGGGCTTCCTGTTCATCCATCCGGTCGCTGGGTCTCCGGTGCCCGGAGCTCCGAGCTGGTGGCCCGCGCTCGTCGACTACACCGCGCAAATGCAGCGCGCCTACTTTGCGTGGCTCGCTGGAGGGCAGAGTCGCTGGCCCAACGTCAACGTCGTCTTCGCCATCCTCGCCGGGGGAGCGCCGATCCAGCTTGAGCGCCTAGCGTCGCGGGGCGTGGACGTACGCACCATCCTCTATCCGAACCTCTTTTTCGACACGTCGTCGTACGGGCGGCGTGCTCTCGAGGTGTGTATCGAGACCTTCGGCGTCGAGCAGCTCGTGCACGGAAGTGACGCTCCCGTGATCGATCCGTTGCCCACCCTTCGAGCGATAAGGGGTTTCGGCGAGTCCGTCGAAAGACTGGTTACGTGGGACAACCCGAACCGACTCCTGACGTGAGCCCGCTAGCGACATTCCTTGCCGACCGCATCGCTCCGAGTGTTGACCTCAGTCGACCGGAGCTCAACGCGCTCGCCTGCTCGATCGGGCAGGACGAGAGCCTCTGGAAGGAGTTCGAGCGTCACGACTCCGCGGTGCGCCAGTATCAGCAGCTCTACCGCGATCCGAATATTGACGTCTGGCTGATCTGCTGGATGTATCGGCAGGACACGGGGTACCACGATCACGATCGCTCGTCCGGTGGCGTCTACGTCTGCAGTGGAATGCTCTGTGAAGACCACTTCCACCGCGACGAGGACGGGTGGATTCGCGAGAGAACGAAGCACCACGAGGCGGGTGGTTCGTTCGATTTCGACGCTGCCTACATCCACGGCGTGCGCAACGAGACCGATGTGCCGGCCACCTCGATCCACGTCTACTCGCCTGCGCTCTGGCGGATGGGTCACTACGAGGCCGACGAGAACGGCGTCATGCGGCGGGTCGCGATGACCTACGCCGACGAGCTCCTCGGGGCTGCCTGAGCGGGTGGGAACGTCTCGAGCCACCAGCGCGCGATATCGCCACGCCGCATGAACGCGACTCCCGGCGTGCGTTGCGCGTGCTCGAGGAACGAGCGCAACGCGGCAGCGCGGGCCGCCTGCCCACTCCAGCGCGCGTGCACGGCGACCGTCATCATCGTCGTTCGTCCCTCGCGCACGAGCTCGTCGAGCCCCATCACGAGCGTGTCGAGGAAGTCGCGCGGGCTCGCAAAACCGGGGTTCATCAGGTAGCGGCTGTCGTTGTACGTCTTCGAGTACGGCACGACGAGAAACGGTTGTTCCTTGCACGGTGCGTAGTAGGGAAGATCGTCGGCGCACCCGTCGGAGTCGTAGAGGAAGCCACCCTCCTCGACAAGGAGCTCGCGCGTCGACTCGCTCGGCCACGATGGGCAGTTCCAGCCGATCGGCCGGTAGCCGAGCGTTTGCTCGTAGCTCGCGATCGCGAGCCGGAGATGCTCGCGCTCCTCGTCGCGGGACATGTCCCAGAGCGGGATCCAGCGCCAACCGTGGCCGAGGAGATCGTGACCCTGCTCGTGCATCCACCTCGGCACCTCGGGATTCAACTCGAGCGCCACTGCCGCCGCCGAAACCGTCACGGGCACCGACGCCTCGTCGAAGATCCGGGCGAGGCGCCACACGCCCGCGCGGCTGCCGTACTCGTAGTGCGCCTCGGTGCCGGGATCGCGTCTCGGCGGCTGCACGCCAGCGTCGGCGTACTCGCCCCAGCCCTCGTTGCGGTCGTCACCCCACAGCACGGAGGCCTCCGACCCCTCCTCGTAGACCAGCACCAGGTTGACGACGACCCTCGCGCCGTCCGGCCACGAGAACGTTGGCGGCGTGCGTCCGTAGCCGACGAGATCTCGTTGTCTAACCCGATCGGGGATCACGGTGCTCCTTCCGCCTCGATCACGCGGGTCACTGCTTCGACGAGCGCATCGTTCTCCTCCCGTCGCCCGATGCTGATCCGCACGAGCGAACAGAGGGGCCTGATGACGACGTTGCGCACCAGGACGGAGGCCGCGAACGAGGAAGCGATCGACGGCTCCGAGCAGTCGACCGCCAGAAAATTCCCCCCCGAAGCGTAGGCACGGAGGCCGAGACCCCGGAGAAGAGGAAGCAGCCTCTCCCGCTCGGCCGTGATCCGCTCGACCTGATGTCGGTGGTACGCCTCGTCCTCGAATGCCGCGAGGCCGACGTGGAGAGCGGGGGAGCTGACCGAGCTGCCGGGTACGAGGAAGCGGTCGACGTAGTCGAGAACGCCTGCGTCGCCGACGGCGTACCCGACGCGGACTCCCGCGAGGCAGTAGGCCTTCGAGAACGTGCGGGTGATGATGACGTTGTCGTACTCGTGCACGAGGTGCATGGGGTCACGTGCCGGATCGAAGTCGGCATACGCGGCGTCGAGCAGGAGTGGCACGCCACTGTCAGCGATTCGCCTGATGTCGTCGAGCTCCATCGCATTCCCCGTCGGGTTGTTCGGCGTGCAGACGACGATGAGTCGCGTCTCGTTGCTGATCGCCTCGAGAAGGTGGGCAGCGTCGTAGCGGAATCCGTGCTCGTCGAGCCTGAGCGGAACGTCCACGACGTGTGTCTCGAGAGCCTCGAGGCGCCGGCGAAAGACCGGCCAGGAAGGATCCGGAAGCACGACCTCGCTTCCGGCACGCAGGAACGTGCGGAAGACGGCATCGATCACCTCGGTCGAGCCCGCGGTGACAAGAACCTGCGACGTTTCCACGCCGTAGCGCTCGGCCAGCGCGACCTGAAGGGGCGAGGTCGGAGGGGGAGAGAGGTTCGCATCGCTAAAGGCATGCTCGAATGCCTCGCGCACACGCGGCGACGGAGACTCGGTGTTCTCGTTCGATGCGAGACGGATCAGATCGGGCCTGCCCGCCGATGCGGCGAGGTGGGCGAGGTAGGCCCGGTTGGAGGGCAGCGCGAGTGCAGCGGGAACGAGAAACGCCTCGACCGTGCTCTCATCCGTCACGGTCACGCCTCGAGAACCTCGGCCACCGCGACGATGCGCCCACCTTCGAGCAGCGACCGCTCGCAGGCGAGTGCTGTTGCGAGTGTCCCGATCGCGTCCCGTGGCGTGCAGAACACCGCATCCGGGGCGCCGGCCTCGACCGCGTCCACGAACCGGGCGATGGCGCGCTCGAACGGATGCACCACCATCGTTTCCTTGATCCGAACGTCGCCGACCTGCCCCGTGAGGGTGAAGGCAGGGTCGAGCTTGATGTGAAGAGTCGCCGACGGTGCGAGCACGTCGAGCGTGTATGCGCCCGGCTGCCCCTGCGTCGTCCACGCGAGGATCACGGTTCCAACTGCCCCGTTTGCGAACCGCAGCGTGATTGTCGCTGCGTCTTCGATGTCGCCCGGATCGATCTCGCTCTGGGCGAGATGGATGCCCGTCGCCGCGACCTGCACCGATTCGACCTCGCCGGCCACGGCGCGCTGTAGGTCGAGCTGGTGGCTGCCTCGCTCGAGGATGTTGCCGCCCCCGCCCGACCGCTCGAGGAACCACGACCGGGCAGCCGTCGGGCCGACACTCACGCCCCAGAGATAGGCGACAGGTTGGTCACCGAGCGCCGCGATGAGGTGCTCGAGCGCCTCTGTCGCATGCCACTGATATCCGATCGCGCACACGACTCCTGCGCGCTCGGATGCTTCCGCGATCTCGTTCGCATCCTCGAGCGTTCGCGCGATCGGCTTCTCGAGAAAGACCGGTAGGCCACGCTCCATCGCGGCGACAGCAGGCGCCCGATGAAGGAGTGGTGGCGTCGCGACCCAGACGGCGTCGAGGTCCTCGGTGTCGAGCAGCTCCTTCCAGGCGCCGTAGACGCGCGCCCCATCGGGGGCAACCTTCGCCGCGCGCTCGAGGTCGAGGTCGCACACCGCGACCACGTCGTGACCGAGCTTGCGGAGGACGAAGGCGTGGTCGGTGGCGATCCAGCCGGCGCCGATGAGTCCGATGCGGAGGGGAGAGGACACGCTTCTACTGTATGTTCGCACCCGTCTCCTGCGCGCTGCCTCGAGCGATCAGCGCATAGGCTGGCAGAATGGGAGGGCGCCTCGAAGGACGATCAGCCGTGATCACGGGCGGTGCGTCCGGTCTTGGCCGGGCGATCGCCCTCCGGTTTGCAGAGGAGGGGGCGTTCGTCGTCGTCGGCGATATCCGCCCCGACCCCGTGGAAGGTGGAGAGCCGATCGCGGAACTCCTCG
>JAYTJO010000065.1:0-2161 GCA_043730975.1 Thermoleophilia bacterium
CTGGTGGCCCGGCTTCCCGTTCGAGGAGCTGATGACGCTCGTCGACGCCTGGATCCCGATGACCTACACGGGGGGCGGCTTCCGGGGCTACGACGCGACCTACGGCTACGTGGCACGTTCGTTGCGCCTTCTACGCGCGGCGGTCGGCCCCGACGTCCCTGTTCACGCAGCAGGTGGGGTCGCCAACCGGATGAGTGCCGAGGAGCTGAAGGCGTTCGTCGATGCCGTCACCGACGAGGGCACGGTGACCGGCTGGAGTCTCTACGACTTCCTGACGACCGATCCGAAGGCCTGGGCTGCGCTGAAGCCGCTCGGCACCGGCTAGGAGGGCTTGAGGCCGGCGGCCTGAGGGATCGACAGGAGGTGGCCTTCTGCGCGAGCCTGCTGGAAGGCGGGCCCGTCGGCGTGGAGCACGAGCGCTTCGAGTTCCTCCCCACGCTGTTCCCATCGTCCGACGCGTCCTGCGCGCACCTGCTCCTCCACGGCTCCCCAGAGAAGCCCTGCTCGCGTCGGCTCGGTCTGCTGCGCGGCAATGATCGCGAGCTCGGCAGCGTTGAAGACGATGCCCTGAAGGTCGCCAAGCCCGAGGTAGAGCTCGAGCGACCGACGAGCGTGCCGCTCGGCTGTATCGAGATTCCCTCTCTCGCGCTCGAGAGTGGCGGCACCATAGAGCTGGCCGGCCTCAAACCACCTCCACCCGCCCTCGCGGGCGATCGCGGCGCTTTCGAGGGTCATCTCCAACGCGCCCGCATAATCGCCCTGACGCTCCAGTCTTTCGGCAAGGTATGCGAGTGCCTGGGATTCAGCGGGTCGGTTGCCACGCACCCGCGACTCCAGGAGCACGCCCTCGAGCAAAGGCCAGGCGGCGGCAGCGTCTCCTCCGATGACCATGCTGGTGGCGACGCGGAACCGCATGTGCATTGCCTCGACATCTTCTCCCGCGGCCATGAAGAGCTCTAGGCTCTTCGGGTAGCACTTCGCCTCACGCTCGTGCTGGCCGCTCATGAAGAGTGACCCGCCGAGCGCACGCCAGGCGCGGCCGCGGAGCACCGGGTCGGCCTCAGGGGCTGCGGCGATGAGACGCTCGAGCCATGATGCACCCTCGACCGGCTCGCGGACGACCCAGAACGCCTCGAGCCAGGTCGCGAGGTGAAGACCGCGCTCGGGGTCATGTTCCAGGCTCCAATCGAACACGGCTCGCACGTTGTCGATCTCGGGTGTCACAAGCTCGAAGTTCCACTCCCTGGGGGCGTCGACGACCGCGAGCAGGCCTGCGCGGTCGGCGAGGGCGATCAGGCGGTCGGCCTGTGCTCGCCGGAACGTGTCCTCTTCGCCGGTCGAGCGGAGGAGCTCGGTTGAGAACTCGCGGATCGTTTCGAGCATCCAGAAGCGCTCTTGCCCGTCTGCGTCGGTCCGTCGGCGGACGAGGCTCTTGTCGAGGAGTGATGCGAGCGTGTCGAGGTCTGCCTCGCAGACGGCTTCGGCCGTGTCGAGCGTGCAGCCGCCCCGGAAGACTGCGAGCCGGGCGAAGAGTCGCTGCTCGTCTTCTGTGAGGAGGTCGTAGCTCCAGGCGATAGTGGCGCGGAGCGTGGCGTGGCGCTCGTCGACGTCACGCCCTCCCCTGAGCAGGTCGAGTCGCTGCGCGATGCGCTCCAGGAGCTGGTCGGGGCCGAGGAGCTTCACGCGCGCGGCGGCGAGCTCGATTGCAAGCGGCAGGCCGTCGAGGCGGAGAATCAACTCGTGCACGGCGGGTGAGTCGGCGATGTCGGAGCGGAGTGCCTGAGCTCGTTCGAGGAAGAGCGAGACGGCGTCCCGCTCTCCCATCGGCGCCAGGTCGTACTCGGACTCGCCCGCGATCCTGAGCGGCTCGCGACTGGTAGTGATCAGATGAAGTGCCGGAGCCGCCGCCAACAGATCGGCGAGTGGCCGGGCAATCTGGGGGAGGAGCTGCTCGAGATTGTCGAGGACGAGGTGGGTTCGCCTGTCGCCGACGCGCGTTGCGATCGCAGTGAGGCTGTCACCGGAGGCTCCGAGGGCCTCGGCGATCAGGGAGACGACCAGGGCCGGATCGCGGACGGGGGCGAGCGGCACGAAGACCGTGCCGCCGTCGGCTTCCTCTGCGAGGAACCGGGCGAGCTCGATCGAGAAGCGGGTCTTGCCG
>JAYTJO010000066.1:0-2881 GCA_043730975.1 Thermoleophilia bacterium
GTCGTGAGCGCCGAAGCGCTGAGCCCGGACGACAGGCTGAAGCCTGTCGCCGCCGCAGCACGTGTCGGCGAGGCGATCCGCGGCGAGTTCCCGATCTTCGAGCGCAAGACGTACCTCAACTCCTGCTCCCAGGGCGCGCTTTCACATCGCGTCCGCGCCGCCTACGAGGAGTACCTCGCCGGCTGGGACGAGAACGGGGCCGAGTGGGAGTTCTGGGTCGAGCGCGCCGAGGCGGCACGGGCCGGCTTCGCCGCGCTGCTCCACGGCCAGCCCGACCAGGTTGCGGTCACCACATCGGTCTCGCAGGGAGTCAGCGGGATCGTCTCGGCGCTTCCCTTCGAGCGCGGCGGGCGGAACAAGATCGTGATCAGCGAGTACGAGTTCCCGACGGTCGGGCAGATTGCCCACGCGCAGGAGTTGCGCGGGGCGGAGGTCGTGCACGTGCGGCCCGAGGCCGACGGCTCGATCCCGGCGGAGAAGTTCGCCGCCGCGATCGACGAGCGCACGGCCCTCGTCTGCTGCACGACGATCTCGTACAGGACAGGTCACCGGCATGACGTCGCCGCAATCGCCGAGGCGGCCCACGCGAAGGGTGCACTCGTGCTCGCCGATAGCTACCAGGCCGTCGGAGCGATCGAGCTCGACGTGCGTACGCTCGGTGCCGACTTCGTTACAGGTGGAACGGTGAAGTATCTGCTCGCGAGCGCTGGCCTCGGGTTCCTCTGGATCCGCGGTGAGGTGCTCGCTGGCCTGACGCCGACCCAGACCGGCTGGTTTGCCGACGAGGACATCTTCCAGATGGACATCTCCGACTACTCGCCGCATGCCACCGCCCGGCGGTTCGATGCAGGCACCCCTCCCGTGCCGAACATCTACGCCGGTGTCGCCGGGCTCGGGCTGATCGAGGAGACGGGCATTCCCGCAATCGAGGCGCACGTCGCAGGCCTGAACACGCGTCTGATCTCTGGACTCCTCGATCTCGGGGCCGACGTTGTCACGCCTGTCGACCCGGCTCATCGTGGTCCCATGGTCTGCGCGCTCTCGACGGATGCGCCGGCGCTCGTCGCCTCGCTCGCCGAGGAGGACTTCGTCTGCTCGCTGCGCGACCAGAACCTCCGCGTTGCCGCGCACTACTACAACACGGTTGACGACATCGACGCGCTGCTCGAGGCTCTCTCTCGTCGCCGCCACCTGCTCGCCTGAGGATGAAGGCAGCCAGACTCGCGCCTGCCCGGCAGATCGCGTACGGCGATCATCCCGATCAGGTCGGAAACCTCCACCTGCCGCTCGGTCGAGGACCATGGCCGACGGCCGTCCTCATTCACGGCGGATTCTGGAAGTGGGAGTGGGATCGCACCCTGATGACGCCGCTGGCCCATGACCTAGCGCGTCGCGGCTACGCAGTCTGGAATATCGAGTACCGCCGCGTCGGTCAGGAGGGAGGCGGCTGGCCGGGGACGCTCGAGGACGCTGCCGCTGCGATCGATGCCCTCGACGAGATCGACGAGGTGGAGATCAATCGGATCGTCACGGTCGGCCACTCGGCCGGAGGGCACCTGGCAGTCTGGCTCGCCGGGCGCCATCGACTTGCGCGCGGTGCCCCTGGCGCTTTGCCCGTCGTGCGCCCGATGGCTGCGGTCTCGCAGGCCGGCGTGGTCGATCTCGCCCAGGGTGATGAAGACGATCTCGGCAGCGGTGCCTGCGCGGCTCTTCTCGGAGGGGGCGCGGACGAGGTTCCCGATCGATACGCGATCGCCTCACCCGCCGCACTTCTGCCACTCGGCTTGCCCGTCCTGCTCCTCCATGGGAGCCGCGACGTCGACGTGCCCCCGAGCCAGAGCCGGGACTACGCGGAAGCCGCCCGGCTCGTCGGTGACCCCGTCGAGCTCGTCGAGTTCGACGAGGCCGACCACTTCGACGTGATCGACACAACGCACGAAGCGTGGACGGTGGCCGTGGCCTGGCTCGACCGTCTCATGTCGTAGGGGCGACGCGCAGCGTCGACCGCCGCGTGCTCCCGTAGGGGCGACACGGAGCGTCGTCCGCAGCGCGCGTGTTCAGCAGCAACCGCTTTCGGAGCCCGCACCGACGAGCGGCAACACGCGTCGCGCCGACTCCGGCTTGAACGCCTTCACGGTCGCGCCATGCAGGCCGTCTGCCACCTCGTGTGTGAACGTCACCGCGACGTCGGTGAGTCCCACCTCTTCGAGCCCGACGATCATCTCCGACCGTGAAAGGGCGCCGGCGATGCAGCCGACCCATCCGCCGCGTTCTGCGCGCTCGGCCGCTGTGAGCCGATCCTCTGCGACGACGTCGCTGAATCCGACCCGGCCACCCGGTCGCAGGACTCGGGCGATCTCGATGAGCACCCGTGCCTTGTCCGTCGAGAGATTGATAACGCAGTTCGAGATCACGACGTCGACCGACTCTGCCGGGAGCGGCACGTGCTCGATCTCGCCCTTGAGGAAGTGCGCGTTCGTGACGCCGGCCTCGGCCTTGTTGTGCTGGGCGAGTGCGAGCATCTCGTCGGTCATGTCGAGCCCGTAGACCACGCCCGTTGGCCCGACGCGCCTGGCAGAGAGAATCACGTCGATGCCGCCGCCGGAGCCGAGGTCGAGCACCGTTTCGCCCTCTCGGAGCTCTGCGACGGCGGTCGGATTCCCGCAGCCGAGACTCGCTGTCGTCGCCGTGTCCGGGAGCGAGGCGCGTTGCTCCGGCTGGTACAGCGCCTCGCCGAACAGTGCGCCCTCGTCCTGCGTCGGGCAGCACGAGCCGCTCCCGCAGCTGCCGGACGCACCTTCGGAGATGGCACGGCCAGCCTCCGCATAGCGGGCCCTGATTTCCTCGCGCAATGGTTCTGCTACGTGCGTCATGCCACTTC
>JAYTJO010000067.1:0-4804 GCA_043730975.1 Thermoleophilia bacterium
TGAGTGACGACGCCGGTACGTCGACCGACGCGTTCGCCGGGCCGGCTGCAACACTCGCTCGAAGATCGATCGCGTCGACCGAAATCTCGCCACTGAGCAGAGAGACACTGACGGCGTTCACGCTGCTCTGCGCGATTGATGACACACCGGGCTGCGCCAGGACGCGGGCGCCTGCGGAGCTGAGCTGAACGATCGATCCGTCGGCCGGGTACGAATAGTTCGCGACGACCTGATCGCCCGGTGGCGGCGCGGTCAAGGCAAGGGAGATCTCGTCGGCGAGACCGGGTTGGGCCACCCGCGTGACGAGAGCGGTGGCCGACGCCTCGGGCTCGCCCGGCGCAGCAGTCGCCATCGATACGACAACGGCGACGACCCCGATGGCTACGAGAACCGGGAAGGCGAGAAAAGATCGGCGATTCACTCCGGCCTAGGGTAGCTCTCCTTCGAGTTCCTGGCACGCCACGCAAGCTGGATCGCGACCGCGAGAAGCAACACACCGAAGAGGCGCCGGAGAACGTGCTCGGGCACCGAGGTCGCGATCCGCACGCCAACCCCGATGCCGACGATGGACGCAACACCAATGACGAGCGCCGGTCTCACGTGCAGGTTGCCGTACCGCGACTGCCTGAGCGCGCCCACAGCGGCCGTCGGGATGATTGCAAGCAGCGACGTCGCCGCCGCCTCAACCTGACCCAGGCCGAGCGCCACGAGCAGTGGGACGAAGAGAATTCCGCCACCGACGCCGAGGAGCCCGGACATCACTCCCGCCACGAGGCCGAGGCACACCGCAAGGATGATCGTCGTCGTACTCATCCTGCGAGCAGCCAGACTCCGACGGCGGCGAGAAAGACTGCGAAGACGAGTGTCAGCGCGCGATTCGAGATTCGCTGCTGGGCCGTCGAGCCGATCAACGCCCCCGCCATTGCAGGGACACCGACGAGTGCCGCATAGCCCGGGTCGACCTTGTCGTGAAGCGCGTAGAGGGCAACGCCGGCGGTTGCCGTGACGACGATCGCTCCGAGCGAGGTGGCCGTGGCCTCTCGCGCCCCGAACGCGGCGACGCCCAGGAGGAGCGGCACGATCACGATGCCGCCGCCGACGCCAAAGAGCGCGCTGAAGAGTCCTGCGACGAGGCCTATGGCGACGAGTCGCACTAGTGCGCCGTCCGGTGCACTAGACGGCCTCGCGACGAAGGACGTCCCACGCGAGCGCCACATCCGCTTCCGCCGTGCGCACGTTCCCGATCGCGAGTCGAAGCACGAATCGGCCGTCGAGCTTCGTGTGCGAGAGGAAGATCTCGCCGCTCGCGTTGACGCGCCTCATGATCTCCTCGTTCTCCTCATCGCTTCCGACCTTCCGAAAGCACACGAGCGAGAAGTGCCGAGGCGCACAAATCTCCCATCCGGGTTCCGCATCGACCCACTCCGCGAAGAGCGCCGCCAGTCGGACGTGCTCGCGGATGATCGACTGCAGGCCCTCCCGCCCGAAGCACCGCAACGTCGCCCAGAGCTTCAGGGCTCGAAACCGTCGGCCGAGTGGCGATGCGTACTCGCTGAGGCTGACGACGTCCTCATCGACCCGTAGATACTCGGGCACCAGGCTGAAGGCGCGACGCAGATCGTCCGGCCGGCGGCAGAAGAAGACCGAGCAGTCCATCGGGGTGAAGAGCCACTTGTGGGGGTTGACACCGATCGAGTCGGCCCGCTCCCAGCCCGAGAAATGGCGGCGGAGCTCCGGGCACACCGCGGCTGCTCCGGCATAAGCGGCATCGACGTGGAGCCACACGCCCTCGGCCGCAGCTCTGTCGGCGATCACGGCGACGGGGTCGACCGCAGCCGACGACGTCGTACCGACGGTCGCGACGACGGCGCAGGCATCGCTGAGATCGAGCTGATCGGCACGCATCGCGAAGGCATCGTCGGTTGGGATCTTCCGGATCTCGAGCTCGAGCAGTCGCGCCGCCTTCACGGTCGACGAGTGTGTCTGCTCGGAGCAGACAACGACTCGCCGGTCGGGATGCGCGGCACGCGCGGCTGCGAGCGCCGTGATCAGTCCAGAGGACGCCGTGTCCTCGATGTGACCGTGCAGCGGCTTCGGAAGGCCGAGTAGCTGCCGGAGCCAGTCGAGCGTCACCTCCTCGAGCTCCTGGAGCGCCGGTGATGCCCGCCAGAGGATGCCTACCTGGTTGAGCCCAGCGATCAGGAGCTCGGCCAGGATGCCCGGCTCGGCCGCGGTCGTTGCGAAGTAGGCGAAGTAGCGCGGGCTCTGCCAGTGGGTGATGCCCGGCATGAGCACGGTGCCGAGATCGTGGAGGACGGCTGAGAAGGGCTCGGCTCGATCGGGAGGGGCTGCCGGGAGCGCCGCCCGGATCGCACCCGGCTCGACCTGCGAGAGCACCGGATGCTCGTTGATCGTCTCCAGGTAGTTGGCGACCCAGTCGAGCGCTGCAGCGCCGTCCTCGCGGAAGGTGCTCACGGCCGACCCTCAGCAATCTCAGCCCAGGGCCGCGTGTTGAGCACCTGCTCCTTCGTCAACCATGCTCGCCGGGCCTGCCCGATGCCGAGCTCGGCGTAGGAGAGCGACTCGACCGAATGTGCGTCGGTGTTGACAGGGATCAAGACCCCTGCCTCACCGGCGAGGCGCGCGTGAACATCGCGCATGTCGAGCCGATCCGGTTGTCCGTTGATCTCGAGCGCCGTTCCGGTCTCGGCCGCGCGACCGATGACCCGCTCGAGATCGAGATCCGCCCCCGGCCGACGCGAGATCCGGCGGCCGGTAAGGTGCCCGATGCAGTCGACGTGAGGGTTGTCTATCGCTGCGATGACCCGCTCTGTTGGGCTCTTGTCGAACGACGTGTGCAACGAAGCAACAACCCAGTCGAGCTCTGCGAGGATCTCGTCGGGCAGATCCACGACACCCTTTGCGTTGATGTTCGCCTCAACGCCTCGGAGCACGCGGAACGATCCGAGACGTCCGTTGACCTCGGCGATCTCATCCCATTGCGCCTCGATCTTCCCTTCACGCAGGTAGTGCGAGTGATCGGTGAGACAGAGAAACTCGTAACCGCGGGCCGCCGCAGCACGGGCCATGTCCTCGATCGACGACTTTCCGTCGGCCGACCACGTGGAGTGACAGTGCATCTCCCCCCGGAGATCCGCAAGCTCGACGAGCTGCGGCAGCCGTCCGGTTCTCGCGGCTTCCAGTTCACCGCTCGACTCACGCAACTCCGGGGGAATGAACGCGTAGCCGAGGAAGTCGTACAGCGCCTCCTCGTCGCGGAAGGTCTTCACCTCGCCCGTCTCGACGACGGTGACGCCGTACTCGGAGATCGAGAGCCCCTGTCGCTGCGCGTCCTCGCGCAGAGCAATGTTGTGATCCTTCGAGCCGGTGAAGTGCTGGAGCAGGTCCCCATAGCACTCGGGAGGAACGACCCGGAGATCGAGACGGAGGCCGCCGCGGTCGATCACCGTCGCCTTCGTGTCGCCGTGTGCGACGACCTCGAGAACCCACGGCAGCGAGACAAAGTGGGCCGTCAGAGCGGCCGGGTCGGTCGACGTGGCGATCACGTCGAGATCACGGAACGTCTCGCGCCGCCGGCGCGTGCTGCCCGCCTCCGACACGTCGATTGCGGACGGGTGCGCGCGGAGAGCCTCGACGACCTCGCGCACGACCGGTAACCCCTTGCCGAGCAGTCCTCGGCGAGGCTCGGCGGGGCCCTCTCCTTCGGCGAGGGCCTTGAGAATCTTCGCTTCCGTTGCTGCTCCCATTCCCGAGAGCGTCCTGATCCTCTCGCCCTCAGCCGCCGCCTTCAGCTCGGCCAGCGTTGTGACACCAAGCTCGCGCCAGATCCGGGCCGCAGTCTTCGGGCCGAGCCCCGGAAGGCGCATGAACGATGCGACCTCGCCGGGCACCTCGGCGCGCCGTTTGGCCAGTGCCGCCATGTCTCCGGTCTCGGCCACCTCCACGATCTTGGCCTCGATCGTCTTGCCGATATCCGGCAGCTCCTTCGCCTTGCCCTGAAGCGCCAGCTCGGCGACAGACGCCGCTGTGTCACGGATCCGCGTCGCCGCGCGACGATAGGCGCCGACCCGAAACGGCTGCTCGCCGAGGATCTCCGAGAGGTCGGCGAGCTGATCGAACTGGTCGGCCAGATCGGTGTTGCGAGGGAGCACCGCGACCATCATCCGATCATAGGGGCGTCTGAAGGCTTGGTGCGCACGCCTTCCAACGTGCAAGATTGCGCAATGCGCGCGATGGTCTGCCTCCCGACGTACAACGAGCGCGACAACCTCGAGCCAATGGTGCGCGCGCTCGGTGAACAGCTCGACCCGGACCGCGACCGCGTGCTCGTGATCGACGACAACTCTCCCGACGGGACCGGCGACCTTGCCGACTCGCTCGCCGCCGAGCTGGCTTGGGTCGAGGTCCTCCACCGACCGCTGAAGGAAGGCCTCGGACCTGCCTACATCGCTGGCTTCAGACACGCCATCGCGGCCGGCGCGGAGCTCGTGGTCGAGATCGACTGCGACTTCTCCCACGATCCTGCAGATGTGCCCCGGCTCATTGCCTCATGCGAGGCGGGCACGGACCTGACCCTCGGCTCGCGCTGGGTGGAAGGTGGCGGCACGGTCAACTGGGGTGCCGGCCGCAAGCTCATATCTCGCGGAGGTAGCCTCTACGCCCGAACCCTTCTTGGCACCGGCGTACGCGACCTCACAGGCGGCTTCAAGTGCTTTCGTCGTGAGGTGCTCGAGGCGATCGATCTCGATGCGATCGCTGCCAAGGGGTATGGCTTTCAGATCGA
>JAYTJO010000068.1:0-1750 GCA_043730975.1 Thermoleophilia bacterium
CCTCGCGCAGGCGATCGACGAGGGGAGCCACCCCTCGATCGCCGGGACGCTCGCAGGCGACAACACGATCTTCGTCGCGGCGAAGGACGGGACGACGGCGCACGAGCTGCAGGCCGAACTGTCCGCCTACCTTGCAGACGGGGTCACGGGATGACGCTCTGGTCGGGGAGGGTCGGTGGCTCGCTCGATCCCGCTGTGTGGGCCTTCCTCCACGCGGACGACGCACCCCTGCTTCCCTACGACTGCGAGGCGAGCTACCAGCACGCCGAGCGGCTCCATGCTGCGGGCCTGCTCTCGGATGCCGAGCTTGCCGAGGCCAAGACGAGGCTCGCAGAGATCGCGCAGGATCCCGCCGGGTATCTCGCCGAGGACGAGGACGTGCACAGCGCGATCGAGCGGCAGCTCGGTGATCTCGGGCGCAAGATCCACGCCGGGCGCTCGCGCAACGACCAGGTCGCAGCCGCGTTCAGGCTCTACGTTCTCGACGCTTGCGCGGAGGCACGCGAGGAGATCGTCGCGCTCGCCCTCGTCGTGCTGTCGTTCGCCGAGGCCGAGGCCGACACGCTCATGCCCGGCTACACCCATCTTCAGCGAGGGCAGCCGGTGACGCTCGGGCACCACCTCCTGGCCTGGGCCGAGATGCTCGACCGCGATCGCACACGCTTCGCGGCTGCTGCTGCCGCAGCTCTCGAGAGCCCGCTCGGTGCGGGCGCGCTCGCCGGCTCGACGCTCGGTCTCGCAGGTCCTCCGGGGCAGATGCGCAACTCGATCGATGCTGTCGCCGATCGTGACTTCGCGCTCGATTACCTCTACGCCGTCGCAGTCCTCTACACCCATCTCTCCCGCATCGGGGAGGAGATCGTCCTCTGGTGCTCGGGCGAGTTCGGCTTCGTGAAGCTGCCGGAGAACGCGGCCACGGGCTCATCGATGATGCCGCAGAAGCTGAACCCCGACGTCGCGGAACTCGCTCGCGGCAAGGCCGGGACGGCGATCGGTCGGTTGACCGGTCTGCTCGCGACGGTGAAAGGTCTCCCGCTCGCCTACGACCGTGACCTGCAGGAGGACAAGGCACCCGTCTTCGCGGCCCGACTCGACACCCGGCTCGGGTTGCAGGCTCTCGCAGCGCTCGTCGCCGGCCTCGGTGTCGACAGGGAACGAATGGCTCAAGCCGCCTCCGACCCGCTGGTACTCGCGACGGACGCGGCAGAGATGCTCGTCAAGGAGGGCGTTCCGTTCCGCGAGGCGCACGAGCGCGTGGCAGCGAGCGTACGGGACGGCTCGTTCGTCCCCGCCGGCACGGCCGCCGAGAGCGTCGCGGCCCGCGGCGCCCCAGGCCCCGGCGGGGTGCGTGAGGCGCACGCCGAGGCAAGGGCTCGGTTCGATACGAACACGTAGGGGCTATGCGCACCCGCGCGGTGTCGCGGGTAAGCGTCGCCATCGAGGCAAACCTCGCCCCTACGGATCCGTGTGACGTCTCCCGGGTGCAGCGGCGTAGAAGGGGCATGAACACCCCTGATACCCGGAGGAGATCGATGAAACGCGCAACCCTCGGAGCGCTCCTTGTGATCGCAATCGCCCTTGCTGCTGGATTCGGAGCGGTTGCGGCCACAACAGGTCACGACGACGAACCGAAGACCGGAGGAACGCCCGTCGGCCTGAGCAAGTGCCGTTCCGACGACCCGAACTGCCTCGCCCGGATCGGCGGGGAAGAGGGAGATTCGGTCGGCGATCCGGCGCCTTCGGGCGGCGG
>JAYTJO010000069.1:0-1577 GCA_043730975.1 Thermoleophilia bacterium
CGTTCGAGAGCTCGCCGAGTCGGTCGATGCGAAGCTCGTCACCGAATGTGACGTCCGCTCCGAGGAGGATGTGGCCCGGGTCTTTGCCGAGACCGGCGAGGCCTTCGGCGGTGGGCTCGATCTGCTCGTGCACTCGGTCGCCTACGCTGCCGCGGAGGATCTCGAGGGCCGGTTCATCGACACGCCCCGCGATCGTTTCTGGATGGCCGTCGACATCTCCGCCTACTCACTCGTCTCATGCGCGAAGGCTGCGGAGCCGCTGATGCAGGCGCGCGGAGGTGGGTCGATGGTGACGATGACCTACCTCGGCGGCGTCCGTGCAGTGCCGCACTACAACGTGATGGGCATCGCGAAGGCGACGCTCGACGCGTGTGTTCGTCACCTCGCCTGGGATCTCGGGGAGAGCGGGATCCGGATCAACGCCGTCTCCGCCGGGCCCGTGCGCACGCTCTCCGCACGCTCGATCGCAGGCTTCACGACGATGGAAGAGATGTTCGAGCAGCGCGCGCCGCTCCATCGTCACATCGA
Organism: Thermoleophilia bacterium; assembly: GCA_043730975.1. Taxonomy (GTDB): domain Bacteria; phylum Actinomycetota; class Thermoleophilia; order Gaiellales; family Gaiellaceae; genus Gaiella. The sequence goes on from JAYTJO010000069.1 coordinate 529, forward strand.
TTCCGACGACGTTGGTGGCGCTGCCGCGTACCTGCTTTCCGATGATGCGGTGAACGTGACCGGGACGATGCTCTACGTCGACTCCGGCTATCACGCGATGGGAATGTAGAGACGTTCCCTTGCTAACGCGGAGGCTGAACAAACCGGAGCAAGGCAAAGAGTACGAGGCCGAGGAGCGGGTACAGCCCCCCAGGCAGATCCCGATCGATGGATGATGGCCACAGCGATCGCAAAGGCGACGAGCAGACATACCACGATCAGAGCGACTTCTCCGTAGCGCCGGGTGCTTGATGCTTTCATCCTGCTAGCTCCTCGAGGACGGCAAGGCGCGCCCATCCGCAGTCCAGTGATAGATCATCTGGCCCGCCTCCTCGTCCCACCTCCCACGCCACAGGAGGTTCCGTCCCCGATGGACTTGGCTGCGGCCGCGCGCTGATGTCCGCGACGGCCGCCGAACCGCCTGAGAGAACTGTCGGCGAGTGAAGGTAAAGCGACCCCCAGGCGGACGACGGACCCGGGCTGGACGAGGGCCGTCCGGCGGGACGGCCCTCGTGGTACCGGAGGTGGAGGAGAAGCTCAGCGGGCTGGGGTTGGCCCGTGGTGGCGGACGAGGAGCAGACCGGCCATCGCGAGTGCCAGACCTCCGACCGCCAGACCTCCGATCAGCGCCGCGAGCCAGTCGAACGAGGTCGTGCTGCCCTCGTCGACCGGGATGACAACCGGCGTGCCGGCGTTGCGCGCGTCGACCCCGTCCGGGACGAGGCGGCCATCGGGCCGGCCACTGACGACCGCTGGCTCCGATGACGCGCCTGGCGTGACGCGGTCACCACGATCGTCGGGTCGAGACGCGGGTGTCGTCGAGTGGATGTCGGCGCCGTCCGGCAAGAGACGGCCGTCCGGTCGCTGCGAGACGCTCGGGGCGCTCTGGCCGGCCGGGCCGTCTGCCGCCTCGCTCATGCCTGCGCACATGAGGGCAAGGAACACGCCGAGAATGAGAGAAATCCGGAACACTTCGAGCTCCTTCTGCTTAGGCCGCTGGGTGCGGCCGA
>JAYTJO010000070.1:0-8603 GCA_043730975.1 Thermoleophilia bacterium
CGGTCGTAAGCGGGAACGGAGTCGTGCGAACCGCCAACGAAGGAATCTTTGTCTGGGGCGGTAGCAACCCGACAATCAAGGGCAACAAGATCGAGTCGAGTGCCGTCAGCAAGGAAAGCTCAGGCCAGCAGGCCGAGACTCAAACCAAACAGCCTTAATGAAACCCGGAGCGGTTCACTAGAGTGATTACCATCTTGTCGATATGTCGCTCTAACGAACCTGCCCGTCGACCGGGGTCGGTGTATTGAACCCCCCTCCTGAGGCACTGCCAAGTGTCGATTGTGTCGTGCCGACTATCGGCAATACTCCTGAGCTTCGACGCCTGCTCGAGTCGCTTGTTGCCCAGTCGTTCTCGCGGCTGCGCGTGATCGTTGTCGACAAGAGCTCCGACGATCGTGTCTCGGCGCTTCTAGCAGAGTACCGGGACGATCTCGACATACTTCACCTCCCCACAGCGCCGTGTAGCGTAAGCAAGGCCATCAACATTGGACTCGGGCACGTGAGTGCAGAGGTGATCGGGGTGCCCGACGACGACTGCTGGTACCCCTCGGGTTTCCTGCGGGCGGTCGCACATCGATTCTCGCTTGATCCTGGCCTCGCCGCACTGTCCGTCATGCAGGCGGAAGCCGACGGACGTCCCTCGCACGGGCGTTGGGCACGGCTTCCGGGGCGGGTGACACGCACCAATGTCTGGGGCCGGGGTGTGGGGCCGGGTCTCTTCTATCGTCGAGCCGCGCTCGAGGCAGTTGGCCCTTTCGACGAGACGCTCGGTGTCGGGAGCGGCGTATGGGAGGCGGGCCTCGAAACCGACCATCTCATTCGTGTCGTCGATGCCGGTTACCGCGTCGAGTACGAGCCGAGCCTCTTCGTCTTCCATCCAGGCCCCGAGGCTGGAAAGAGAGACGCCTACACGGCTGACCGGTGGCGAGCCTACGGAGCTGCGATGGGCCATGTGATGCGGAAGCACCGCTTTCCATTCCATTCTGCCCTCTACCACTGCGCCCGGCCATTGGCCGGGGCCCCTCTCGCGCTTCTGGCTGGTGACCTGAACCTAGCGCGCCGTCGCCTTGCCACCGGTCGTGGGCGCTTCTCTGGCTGGCTCGTATCGTCGGATCAATCCTGTGTGGAGCACGGCTTCGGTTCGGGTGCCGGCTCGTCGGCGGCCGCCTCAGTGGATCTGCCTTCGATGGATCTCGTGGTGCCGACGGTTCGACGAGCGACGGAGTTACACAAGATGCTCGCGACGGCGAGCAGACAGGCATACCCGTCACTACGCGTCATCCTTGTCGACCAGAACCCGGATGCGACCGCCGAGAGCGTCATCGATGAGTTCCACCAACGGCTCGAGATCGTCCACGAGCGCCTGTCTCCGCCCGCGACGAGCCGTGCGCGGAATCACGGGATCGCGCAGGCGACCGCGGAGATCGTCGGATTCCCCGACGACGACTGTTTGTATCCCGATGGCTTCCTCCGGTTGATCGGCAGGCGTTTTGCGAACGACAGCGGGCTCGCAGGCCTGAGTGTGAAGCTGGTCGACGACCAAAACCGTCCGTCGAGTGGCCGTTGGGCGGCCAAGCCCGTCCGCCTCGGCCGGACGAACGTCTGGGGACGTGCCGTGGGCTCCGGGATCTTTGTGCGCCTCGCTGCCCTCCAGGCGACAGGCGGCTTCGATGAGACGTTGGGTATAGGGAGCGGCGCGTGGGAGGCTGGAGAGGAGGCCGACCTAGTCGTGCGCCTCGTCGAGGCTGGTCATCGCATCGAGTACGACCCGAACCTCTACGTCTTCCATGCAGATCCTGAGGGCGACTCCCACGAGGCCTATCCCCGCGAGCGTTGGCAAGCCTATGCCGAGAGCATGGGTCACGTGATGCGTAAGCATCGCTTCCCGCCGCACATCGTCGCGTATCATTGTGGTCGTCCTCTCGGCGGTGCCGTGATCTCATCGTTACGGGCGGATTTCACAAAGGCGCGCATTCAGCTCACAGTTGCGATTGCACATGCGGAGGGGTGGGCGCGATCGACTTCACGCCGATCTCGTGCTTAAGAACTTCGCCGTAGATTCCGATGCTGCAGGAGATGTGGAAGGTCAGCAGCCACTCCGCTCGGGATACTGGCTGCATGCATGATGAACGAGGGTGCAACCTCGGGAGGGGCATAGTGCTTTCAAGGTATAACGATGCTGTGTCGGTTCTCGTGAGAAAGATCGTCAGGTCATGACCCTCGGTGACTTCATCGCGGTCCTGGGTCGACGTAAGTGGCTCGTGATCTGCTTCGTCATAGCCACTCCGACGATCGCGATGCTGTTCGAGGCCGGGAAGGACAGCGTCTTCAGAGCCTCCGCGGATGCCTTGATCACCAACCAGAATGCGGCTGCGCTCCTCGGACTTCGCGATGCAGGGCTGTCACAAGAACCCACGGAGAGGTTCGCACAGACTCAGGCGTCGATCGCTCGTGCTCCGGCGTTGGCGATGCAGACCCTCAAGGCGGCAGGCGTGACCGGAGAGACTGCCCGGTCATTCCTCAAACGCTCGACCGTCAGCGCACGCCCGAACGAGGACCTGCTGCGGTTCGTCGTCGAGGATGAGAGCCCGAAGCAGGCGGTCATCCTTGCCACCGAGTACGCACGGCAGTTCCCCATATTCCGTCGCAGGCTCAGCGAGGCCGCGTTCGCACGAACGCAAACCGAGGTGCAGCAGCGGCTTGATCAGCTCCAGCGCCAGGGGCAGGGCGGCTCGGTTCTCTACGACACGCTTGTGAGGCAGCGTCAGCAGCTGAGCGCGATCGAAGCGCTGCAGACGACGAGCTCGCAGCTCGTACGGCCGGCCGACCAGGCCACCCAGGTCGCGCCGCGCCCTGCGCGCGCGTTGGTGCTGGGTTTGATCCTTGGTGTCCTCGTCTGTTTGGCGATCGCGTTTGGGTGGGATGCCCTGGATTCGCGCATGCGGTCGCCGGAGGAGATTGCCGCAGTTCTAAAACTCCCCCTGCTCGCGCGGCTCCCGCCGCCGCCCAAGAACCTACGGGAGTACGAGGGGCTGGTCAGCTTGGAGGATCCTCGGAGCGGTGGCTCGGAGGCTTTTCGGATGTTGCGGACGAACATCGAGTTCGTCAGCATCGGCATCGACGTCGGGACGATCCTGGTGACGAGTGCTGTCGCTGCGGAGGGCAAGTCGACCACCGTCGCCAACCTGGCGGTCTCGCTCGCGCAGTCGGGGAAATCGGTGGCGGTCGTCGACTGCGATCTCAGGCAACCGGTGATCGCCACGCTCTTCAGGCTCCGACCCCCTACCGGCTTGACGGACGTCGCGCTCGGCCGCTACCGGATCGAAGAGGTGACGCAGTCGGTGAACGTCCACGGCCAGCTCGAATCGGACGGCGCGGGCGCGAAACGGCGGAACGAGGGGATCGGCTCGCTTGCCGTGCTCTCTCCGGGGTCGCTTCCCCCGAACCCTGGGGAGTTCGTCGGTACGCGAGCAGTCGCGGAGAGCATCGCCAAACTTCGAGACCTTTACGACATCGTCCTACTCGACACGCCGCCGATACTTCAGTTCGGCGATGCGATGTCACTCAGTAGACACGTAGATGCGGTGCTGCTCGTTACGCGGCTCAAAGTGGCCCACAAGCAGACCGTCGCCGAAACCCGGCGCATCCTTGATTCGTGCCCGGCAAACGTGCTTGGCGTCGTCGTCACCGATGCCAAGCTCGAAGATGTGGTCTATTCCCAGGGGTATGCGGACTACCCGGCCCAAAGCCCCAGCCGAAGCCGTCCGGTGCCGTCCAGTGGCTCTCGAACGTAGGCGCTGTTCGCCATGCGACGCCTGAGCATCGTCGAGTCGAGCTCGCCTGCCGGGCGCATCGAGAAGGAGTTGCCCCTCTCCCCGCGCGACGGTTCTCCGATCGGCGTTCGGTTGCTTCATCCCGCCGTCCTCTTCGGTTTCGTCTGGGCGGTAGGTCTGGGTGGTTGGCTGCTCGCTTCGCCCGAGTGGTTTCTGCGCGTTGCTGCTGCGGAGAAGCACATCTCGACGCCCGCGGTTTTCTACTTCGTTTTGTGCATCGGGATGTTCCTCTTCGGTGTCGTCATCGGCCCGCCGCTCCTTCGTGCCGACGAACGTCCCGCTGGCATCTTGCCTGCGAGTCTCTCGCCCGAGGAGGCCGATATCTTCCGGCGGAGAACGTACATCTGGGCCGGGGTTGGATTCACCTGTGCGTTGTATCTCCTTGGTGCTGGAACGCTTCGCTTCGGCGGCCCTTCGGCGCTGATCAGCTTCTTGTCACAGGGCGGCTCGCTTGAGCAGTTGTCCCTGGAGTACTTCGAACCGGTACGCAAGCCAGGAGTCACTGTCTGGATACATGCCCTTGTAGCTGTTGGGCCGTTGACGACCGTGGCGGCCGCACTGGTCACCGATCGCAAAGTCATACGGCGTCTCGTCGCCACCAACCTCGTCGCATTCCTGCTCGTCTTTCTCATCAGTCTCGCCTTCGCCGAGCGCCTGATCACATTCGGCTACATCGTCGCGTCGCTCGCCGCCTGGGTCGGGGTGCGGCCATGGTCGGTCAGTGCCCACGCCCGCACCTCGGCGTCCGGCGTGCGGACAGCGCTGAGAGTCGTGCTTGTCGTCTCCGTCGTCGCCGGATTGTGGATCGGTGGCGAGTTCAGCCGCACGTACCTCGCAACGCGCCAGAGCGATGCGCCGATCGGCGCGAGCGACGTGGCTGCAAGCGTGCCGCTCGCCGCAGAACGGTTTCTCTCCTACATGACGACGAGCGTGAACAACGGTATGTACGCGGTCGATCACTCCAGCGTACGGAGCGTGTTTCTCAGCACCGGCTCGGCCGTCGTCACAGCTGCGGGCTTGGAGAGTCCCGAGGCGCCACTTGTCGGCAACGCCGTAGCCGAGCGACGCGAGATGTTGTGGGAGATCTTTCCATACAACACACCGCTCACCACGTTCTCGATGCAGGGGGATGTATTCCAGGACCTTGGTTGGGTCGGCCCCCTACTTGTCTTCTGGTTTGGTGTCATTTCCGGGTGCGTCTACGCACGTTTTCGCCGGGGTGAACTGTGGGCGCTCCTCGTCTACCCCGTCATCGCCGCAGGCATCCTCGACTCGTACCGCATTCTGTACTGGACGCGTACGGAGATGATCCTGCCGGTGCTCGTGTTTACGCTCGTGGTAATGGGCTTGTATCGCTCGCGACGGGCGTCGGCTCCCGCCGGAGCGCGCTTCGACCCTCAGTCGACGCCGATTTCCGAAAGGTAGTTGCGGAAACGCTGCACGAAGCTCTGCCGCGAGAACGAGCTCGCGCGTTCGGCGAGCTTCCTCGCATCCCAGTCGCGCCCGGCGACGTGGCGCACCGCGCGACGGAGATCGTCGACGGCGGCATTCGGCAGCAGGATTCCGTCCACGTCGTCGCGGACGATGTCCAGCGCGCCTCCGGCCTTCAGCGCGATCACCGGGGTTCCCGCGGCGAGGGCTTCGACCATGCTGATGCCAAAGTCCTCCTCTCCGACATGGACGAACGCGGACGCGCGCGCGAATCGCTCCGCGAGTTCCGTTCGAGGGAGCCACGGCAGCAGCTCGATGTTCGGCGGCAGATTTCTTCGCACCGATTCCTCCAGCATGCCGACGCCCACCATGGTCAGGCGGTACGGAAGTCCGCGGAACGCCTCGACGACGAGCTCCGGCTGCTTGTGCGGGACGAGGCGCTGTACCCAGAGGAAGGTGTCCGGCTCCTTCTCCAGCGTCGGATCAAAGTCGTCGACGTCGACCGGGGGGTGGATCACGGTCGCCTCGCGGCCGTAGAAAGCCTCGATCCGGCGGCGGACGGTCTCGGAGTTGGCGACGAAGTAGTCGGGACCCTGAGCCGCCCGCCGATCCATGTGTCGAAGGGTGCCCCGGCTCGCGTCGAGCAGGCGCCCGGGCAGTCCCCGGGCGCGGTCGCCCTCGGAGCGAGGCATCCACGCGTAGTACATCGGCGTATGGCAATAGCAGACGTGAGTCGTCTCCTCCGGCGGGCGCGCGTAGAAAGCAAAACTGTGCGACGACGAGATCACGAGTCGATACCCCTCGAGATGCAGCCGACGGAAATAGAGAGGGATGAGCGGGAACAGGTACCGCCACCTACCCGGCCCGTTTGCCGACTGCCGGAGGAACGGCAGTTGAGCCAACCTCGAGCGATGGATGATTCGAGCCGCGAGTTCCGGCGGGAGGAGATCGTCGGCCGCGTAGAATGTGAAGATGTCCGGTTGGTGCCCATTTGCGAACAGATCCGAGCGAAGCGTATCCACGACCCGCTCGGAGCCGTGATACCCCTGAAACCAGTCATGCACAAGCGCCGTACGGGCAAGGAGCGGGTCGAATGATCGGCGCATTCGGGCATCATCGCATCAACCGCTCGAGCTTGAACGCGATCGTGCCTTGAATGCGGAGGCTTCGGCGGTGAGGCCTTCGGTCCTACACGTCTCCCAGCCAACTGATGCCGGCGTTGGCCGGATCGTTGCGCTCCTGGCCGCCGACCAGGTTCGCCGAGGGTGGAATGTGTCGGTCGCATCCCCGGAAGGGCTCCTTGCAGGAGAGGTGCTCGCAGCCGGCGCTACCTGGCTGCCCTGGCCGGCTCGACGGAACCCGTCGCCTGCAACATTCCTCGAGGTGCTGCGTCTCGGCCGCGTTATCCGATCGGCACGACCGGACGTCGTTCACCTTCATTCGTCGAAGGCCGGACTGGTTGGCCGCCTGGCTCTCCGCGGGCGAACGCCAACCGTCTTCGAACCGAACGCATGGTCGTTCCACGCGGGCGGACGCGTGATGCAGCGGTTCAGCGTCGCTTGGGAGCGTCTGGCTGGCCGTTGGGCGACAGTGATCGTCTGCGTGAGCGATGGTGAGCGTGAAGAGGGAGTGGGTGCCGGGATCAGCGCGGCGTGGCATGTGATTCCCAACGGAGTCGACACGCAGGAGCACCGCCCGGCAACCGCATCGGATCGGATGACCGCGCGCAAAACGCTCGATATTTCCCCCAGCGCGAGGTTCGCGGTATGCGTTGGACGGTTGTCTGCGCAGAAAGGGCAGGATCTTCTCCTGAAGGCATGGCCGCTTGTGCGATCGGAGTTCCCGACAGCGGAGCTCGCGCTCGTCGGCGACGGGCCGATGCGCCCCCAGCTAGAGCAGAACTTGCCCGTCGGTGTCCGGTTGTCCGGACATCGCGAAGACGTCGACGTCTGGCTTGCGGCAGCCGATGTCGCCGTCTTTCCCTCTCGTTGGGAAGGTATGTCGCTTGCCTTGCTGGAAGCCATGGCGCGTTGCCGCTCCGTCGTCGCCACGGACGTTGCAGGGGCTCGCGACGCGCTAGGTGCCAAATCGTCCGCCGTCGTATCCGTCGGATCTCACACAGAACTCGCCGCCGCTGTGACCATGCGGTTCGCGGATCCGACGCTCGCAGAGACCGAAGGCAGCATGAACCGCGCAATTGTCGAAGAGCGGTTCTCGTTGCAACGCATCCATGAAGCCGTCGCGGAACTCACCGCCGCGCTGGCCGCTAGGTCGTGCGTGCCAGCGCCGCCTCTCCAGAGTGACGCGTTATCTAGCTAGTGAATCCCAACGTCTATTCCATCGAGAGCGACGGACGGAGGACGAGCGCGACGATCCGCGACGCGCGCGGGTGGATCCTCCCCGCGACACCGACGAGCCACCGGGCGTCCTCGTCCCTGGCGACGCCCATCGTCCGCGCGAGCATCGCAAAGACGAGGATGAACGAACCGACTGCCGGCACGAGCACGAGGGCGGCGGATCCAATGAAAAGAACTCCGAGGCCTGCACACGTAGCCGTAACGCTGGCGACCGCCGCAAACAGCAAGCTTCTCTTGTCGATGTCCACCCATCGAACGGTTCGCCGAGCGGAGAAGCCCAGGAATGACGCGGCGACGATGAACGCCATGACGCTGGCCGCTGCAGCTCCGAGTGCTCCGTAACGTGGCACGAGCTCATAGGCGGCGAGCAGGTCGGTTGCCGCTGCCGCAAGAAACCCAAGGAGGGGTGCTCGCACTTGACCGTGTGCCGTTAGGACTGCTGCGCTTGCCGAGATCAGTGGAACGGCTACGAGGCTGGGAAGCAGCATCAGAAAGACGGCTTGGACGCCGCTGTATGAGGCGCCGTAGAAGAGCAGCAGAAGGCGAGGCCCGACGATTGCCGCGAGTCCCATCGTGGGCAGGCTCACGAGAATCGAGACCCGGAGCACTCTCGAGTAGCCCACGCGAATCCGGTCGAACTCACCCGCTCCATGGAGGTTCGACAGGGCCGGTCCGAGTGCGATCCCGAGTGCCAGCGGGGCTGCGAGCAGGATCGTCAAGGCGGATGAGGCGATCGCGTAGTGCGCGATCTGGACGTCTGAGCTGAAGTGGTTCAGGAAGAAGAGCTCGGTGCGCAGGTAGACCACGAGCGTCAGTAGCACGGAAAAGCTTGAGGCGGCCGCGTAACGGAGCATCTCCCGCTCGTACACAGGCTCCCTACGGGGGGCGGTGGGCGCGCCCCGTCTGAGGACGGCGCGCAGCACAACAGTGACCCACAAGGTGACGGCGAGCGTCTGGACGAAGCGAGCACCCACGATCCCCG
>JAYTJO010000071.1:0-2350 GCA_043730975.1 Thermoleophilia bacterium
GCAATCGGATGAATTCGGTCTTCGCAGTGCTGCAGACACCGGTGACCTGCGCGTCGAGTGCCTTGGCGATCAGCACGGCGTACGCGCCGACGCCCCCCGACGCGCCGATGATCAGCACGTGCTGTCGCGCCTCGAGTCGCCCCACGTCGGAGAGGCCTCGCAGCGCCGTGGGAGCGGAGATCGACAGGGCAGCGGCCTGCTCGAACGAGAGGCTCGAGGGCTTGTGCGCGAGCTTGTTCTCGGGCGCAGCAGCGAACTCGGCGAGCGAGCCCTTACCGACGCCGAACACCTCGTCACCGGGTAGGAACCGGGTGATATCCCTCCCGACCGCCGCGACGACGCCCGCGAGGGCTAGACCGGGAACGGCCCGCTTTGGGGCGCGCAGGCCCGAAACGAGTCGCACGCCGTACGGCGTACCGGTCATGAGGTGCCACGTTCCTCTATCGAGACTCGCGGCCCTGACCTGAACGAGCACCTCCCCCGCCCCGATCGTGGGTCGGTCGATCTCGGCCAGGTGCAACGTGTCGGAGGTGCCGTACTCCTTCTGGACGATCGCCTGCATCGGGTCGCCGGGCATCGCGTGCGTTTCGGTGCCTCTGTCTATCGAGGGGATGCTTGTGGCTGCCATCTCTGCTTCTCCTTTGGGCACCATAGGTGGCGCCATTGTTCTTACAGTGTAAGGTTTGCTGAAACTACGATACCATACGTTGTAAGGTTGTCAATGATCACCCACCCTTCGAGCGTGAGGATTACCGACGTGGCCAGGAACACAAGCACGACGACCCGATCTCGAGCTCCCCTGAGCCGGGAGCGAGCGCTGTCCGCTGCAATCGCAATCGCCGACGCAGACGGCATCGACTCGCTCACGATGAGAAAACTCGCGCAGGCGCTCGGAGTCGAGGCGATGTCGCTGTACCACCACGTCGAGAACAAGAGCGACATTCTCGACGGCATGGTCGACATGGTCTTCGCCGAAATCGATCTCCCCCCCGAAGGCGGAGACTGGAAGGCGGGAATGCGCCTGCGGGCCGAATCGGTCCGAGCGGTACTCACCCGCCACCCCTGGGCACTCAGCATCATGGAGTCACGAACGTCCCCCGGGCTCGCGACGTTGCGCCATCACGATGCCGTGCTCGGGTGCTTCCGCAGCGGGGGCTTCTCGGTCGTGATGGCCGCGCACGCCTTCTCGCTGCTCGACAGCTACATCTTCGGTTTCGTCATGCAGGAGCTCAACCTGCCGTTCGACGACTCCGACGATCTCAAGGAGGTCGTCGGCGCGATCATGCCGCAGCTGTCCCCCGTCGATTTTCCGCACCTCGTCGAACTGACCGTCGAGCACGTGCTCAAACCGGGGTACACCTACGGCGCGGAGTTCGACTATGGCCTCGGCCTGATCCTCGATGCCCTCGAGGCGGCCGCAACGGACTGATCTCTCCTGACCCTATGGGCATGTCCCGAAGTGCGAATTGTATCCCCCTCATCGACGCAGATCGCGCCAACGGCCGGTAGCTCCGGACATCCCCTCTACAATCGAGCCATGCCCCACCCCGACTCCTTCGGCGCGCGCTCTACGCTCTCGGCCGGCGGCCGTGATCTCGAGATCTTCCGCGGCGATGCGCTGCAGGCTCGCTACGACGTTGCCCGCCTTCCCTACACGCTGCGGATCCTGCTCGAGAACGTGCTGCGGCGCGAGGACGGCGTCACGGTCACCGCGCGCGATGTCGAGGCGGTCGCCGCCTGGGATGCGACGGCCGAGCCATGGCAGGAGATCTCCTACAACCCGGCGCGCGTCCTCCTGCAGGACTTCACGGGCGTCCCCGCGGTCGTCGATCTCGCCGCGATGCGCGCCGCGATGGCCGACCTCGGCGGCGATCCGCAGAAGATCAACCCGCTGATTCCCGTCGAGCTCGTGATCGACCACTCCGTCCAGGTCGACGACTTCGCAACCCGGTTCTCGATCGAGCGCAACTCCGCCCTCGAGTTCAGCCGCAACCGCGAACGCTACGCCTTCCTGCGCTGGGGCCAGGGAGCCTTCGCGAACTTCAAGGCAGTCCCTCCGAACACCGGCATCTGCCACCAGGTCAACCTCGAGTTCCTCGCCCGCGTCGTCGAGGAGCGCGATGGACAGGCGTTCCCGGACACGGTCGTCGGCACCGACTCGCACACGACGATGATCAACGGGCTCGGCGTGCTCGGCTGGGGCGTCGGGGGGATCGAAGCCGAGGCGGCGATGCTCGGCGAGGCGATCTCCATGCTCGTGCCGCAGGTCGTCGGCTTCCGGCTCCACGGTGCGCTCCGAAGCGGTGCGACTGCAACCGACCTCGTCCTCACCGTCACCCAGATCCTGCGC
>JAYTJO010000072.1:0-8178 GCA_043730975.1 Thermoleophilia bacterium
ACAGAGGTTTGGACCGGCTGGCACTCGGGGAGCGTGTTCGTGCAGGAGCTCGAGTTCACCTGCAGGCTCGAACTGCCCCATTCGCTCGCCGCGATGTGCAGGGAGTCCGACGCCGCGCTCGTGACGAGCGAACCGTTCAGCTGGATGTCCTTGTACAGCATGGCCCGATAGAGCTCCGCCTGTTTCTCGGCAACCACGGCTCCGTTGGAGGTCCTGCTCGCGCGCAGCACCGAGAGGGCGCCTGCCTGGAACATCGCGAACATGGCCAGAATCGCCACATTGATGACCGCGATCGCGATGACGAGCTCCATGATCCCCTGGGCGTCCTCGTCTCGCACGATCCGTCTCACTGCGCTCATTTCTCGGCCTGCGTGAAGCTCTCCGTCTTCTCCGGTGCGGATCCCGTATAGACCAGCCTCAGGACGTAGCGGGCTCCCGTCGCGTCGTTGACGAGCGTCACCTTTTTGCCCTTGGCGAGCGGAATCGTCTTCGAATCCGCGAACGAGCCGCCGGCAACGCCGATCCGGGCCATTTTCGGCTTGAGCGAAACGAGCACGAAGAGCGGGTCGGCCTTCGGGAACGTGTCCTTGAGCGCGAGGTAGTAGGCCTTGCCGTTGAGCATGATGGTCGCGTTCGTCGTCGTGGGCGGAGCGGCGGCTGGAGCACTCGACTCGGCCTCCGCGCCTCCGGACGAGGCTGTTGGATCCGTGCCCTCGGTCGTTCCGGGCTGGGTGTCAGAGAGCGTCGGCGTAGCCGTTGGCTCGGTCGTGCCCGACAGCTCGTCGGAGGTCTGAGGGACGAAGGGATCCTTCGCCTCGAAGAGGCTGAACTTGACGAGCTGGCCCGCGTCGACGGAGGGCGAGCCTGCACCCTGAATCGCGACACCTGCGAGGACAGCGGTTGCGCGCGGACCCGACACCTTCACGGCCGTGGCAGTGGTACCCGCGGGGGTCGTCACGCTGCCAGCGACGGCTGTCGTCGGAGCCGCACCAGTCTGGGCGGCGGGGGTGGCGACAGCAGCCGGGGCACTGCCCTTCAGGAGCTTCGGCCCCTGGATTGCGCCTACGGCAAGGAGCAGGACGCCTCCTACGATGAGAACGATCTTCTGCTTCTTCGCCTTGGCGGCGTCGATGTCTTGGCGTTTCTTGGCCATCAGGGAGTCACTCCTGCTGCAACCGTGCCACTCGGGGGAGTGCCCTCGGGGGTGGTTGACGGATCGGGGGCGGGGGCCGGAACCGGCGCGCTGAAGGAGTAGGCGCTCAGAGTCACCTTGGCCTGCACGATCGGGAACTTCTGGGCGTTCTCGGGCTCCTTCATCTCGACATGGGTCACCGAGTAGAGCCGGCCGCGCGCGTCGAGTCGGCTCTTGCGAACGGTTACGAGCGAGCGCAGATCACCGAGGAAGCGCGAGATGTCGCCAAAGCGGCCTTGCACGACAACGTCGAGCGGCTGCCGCATGAAGCCGGTACCGAGAACAGATGCGGCCGGCGTGATCGACCGGAAGTCGAGCGCGTTCGTTGTAGCGAGGCGGTTGACGTCGAGGAGGATCTCCGACATCCCGGTGTCGTTGGGCAATGCCTTCGTCAGCCGGTAGAGGTCGCTCGGCTTGACGCTCACGCTCGCGGAGGGCTGGGCAAGCGCGAGACGGCGCTGCGACAGCTCGGCGCGCGCGGCGCTGACCTGAGCATCGAGCTCGGCAGCCTTCGACTTCTGGGGTGAGATGACCAGGAACCACGCCGCAGCCATGATCAACAGGCCGCCGGCGACGATCGCACCGATCCGTCCCTTCGGGGAGCGAAGCAGAGCACTCACGAGGCACCTCCCGCCTTGTTCAGATCGGCAACGATGACGAAACGCACCACTTCCTTCTTTCCGACCGTTTCCCGCTGACTCGAGGTCAGCGTGACCCGCCGGAGCGACGGAAGCGTCGCGAGCCGCGCGAGCAGACGCGCAACATCGGGCTGGGTGTATGTGTATCCCTCGATCACAACCGCGGTTGGCGCGCCCTCAGCGGCACCGGGAATCGCCGCGGCAACCGGCGCCGTCGTCCCATCAGCGAGGTTTGCTGCCTCCGGCAGGCTGGCGGACAGGCTCTTGAGCCAGACGTTTGTCGGGAAGACACGTGCCATGTCGCGGAAGACGGAGTCCCACGCGAGTCGGCCACCGAGCACGCTCGCGACGGCCGTCGCCCGCGCAGCCTCGTCGCCGACGACCGATGCATCGATATCGGGTCCGGTCGGTTTCGGGAGTGCTGCAATCTCGGCCTTGACACCGGTGAGCTCGGCCTGGCTGTCTGCTGCCTTGCCGTGCGCACCGAGGTAGATGGCAGCCAGGGCAACGAGAGGGACGACCGCCGCGACCGGGGCGCCGATGGCGATCATGGTCGCGCGCTTGCTCCTCGTCTTGACGGCGTCCTTCGGCAGCAGGTCGACACTGCGCATGGCAATGTCGTCGATCGCGAGCCCGATTGGAACGGCCATCGATCCGATGGCCGCTTCGATAGCGGGGTCGAAGTCGATCGACGTGCTGACACGGGAGAGTGGATCGCCGACCGACACGTTGACACCGATCATCTGGTGGAGCGCTTCTCCGAGCCCCTCGAGCTGAGAAGTACCTCCCGTGATCACGATGCCGCCGATACCGAGCGACTCATCCTGGGTCTGGTAGAACTGAAGCGAGCTGACGAGTTCGCGGGCGAACGGTGTCAGGCGGAGCCGCACGGCGTCGAGAGCCTTGGCTCGAGAGACCTCGTCGAACCCGTCGAGTTGCCGCCCGGGGCCAGACAGCGACAGGTGCTTCAGAATCGTCGCTGCCTCGGCCGGATGAACCTCCAGGGTCGAGGCGATCGCATCAGCGAGTGCGCCACCGCCCCAGTCGAAGACCCGGGTAAACTCACACGCGCCGCCACCGGCGACGAGGAGAGTCGACGACTCGTGTCCAATCGAGACGACCACGGTGGCCGTGTCGTCGACCGCGCGAACGGCAAACGGCTTCGGATCGACAAACGCTCGCAGCAGCCCGAGTGCCTCGAGATCGATCCCGGACAGCTTGATCCCAACCCGACGAGCAACCTCGGCGTAGGGCTCGACCTGATCGCTTGGGGCAACGACGAGCAGCACGCGCCGAGTCGGTTCGCCGGCCTCGTTGGGCCGCTCCTCCAGGACGCGATAGTCGAGGACAGACTCATGGGCTGCGACGGGCAGCACCTCGTGCGCTTTGAACCGCACGGCGTTGTCGAAGCGCGCCTCATCGTCTATGCCGACGATGTCAAAGGTGCGAACGCCGATCCTGTTGCTCGCAAGCCCGATGCGGACGTCCTTCCTGGGGAGATTCTCCTCGGCGAAGAACGCCTTCAACGCGTTCGAGAGGGCATCCAGGTCCCTGATCTCACCATCGACGACGATGCCGGCGGCGAGCGGACGACGTGCCAGGTCAACGAGCTCATGCCTTCCGTTTGTCTCTACGACGACGGCCGCGGCGATTTGAGAGGCCCCGATCTTCAAACCCACGACGCGACGACCCTTCGATCCTCCTCTGGCGCCTTTGCGCTTCGGAGCCTTCTCGGTGGCCTTGTCCTTCCGCGAGGAGCGCCGCCCCTTCGGTGCGGGCGTATCCTCGATGAAGAGATCGTCGAGGTCGGACGGCGCCTCGGACTCCGGCATGTCAGCGGCCGCACCGACGGGCACGAGCTCGCCATCATCGGCTGGCACCTCGACATCGGCCGGCGCGACATCGCCAACCGTGTCGGCCTCGACTTCGAGACCGTCATCAGCTGAGTCGCCGAGAATCTCGCCGTGCTTCTCGTGCGTTCGATCGACGTCCGAACTGTCGCGAGCGTCGGCGGCGACAGAATGCTCGTCGGACCGCTCCGGGGTTTCTTCGGACGCAACGACGACCTCGGCGGCGACAACCGCTTCCCCCGAAGTATGTTCAGCGGTCGACTCGTCGTGTGCGACCACGTCAGCGATGTCCTCCGGGGCAGCGGCGGCATCTTCATCGGACACGTCCTTGATCGGCGCCCCCTTGCTGCGGAAGCTGATCTCACGCTTGTAGAACGGAACCTTCACGCCGGCGTCACGGCTCTCGCCGGCGTCGCCGTCAATCTCACGCTTGTGGAACGGAACCTTCGCCTCCGCGGCGGCTGCGTCGACGACCCCGGACTCGTCGGTCTCCTCGGCGACGTCACCGAGGTCACCGGCATGCTCCGCAGCGCCGGAATCCGGGGTCTGCCAGGGCTCCTGCTCTCCCCCGTCGGGCTGAACGGGCGCCCCGCTCGCGCGCGGCATCTCGTGGTGGCGCTTGAATGAGAATTCGGTCACGTAGCGCCGCGCCTGCTCCTCGTCCCACGGCGCGAAGCCAACCGGGTGCCGACGAGACTCACTGCCTCCCGAATCAGCGCCGAGGCCTGTTTCACCAAAGCCGATTGCGGGGCGGTCGTACGACGAACCAACCGGGTCGCCGATGCGAGACGGATCGAACGACGCAGCGGGTGCATCGACGGCGACGCGTCGCTGCGAGCTGGAAAACACATTCAGGGGGTTCCACAGTGTCATTGGCGGCTAGCTCCCGGCCACCCGCAGCGCCGCGCCGAGACCAGGCGTGGCGGCTGGTGCGCCGTCGTTGGACAGGGCAGGGATGGGAATGCCGGCACGTTCGAGCGCCGACAGGAGCGCTTCCGGCCGACTCGAACGGCCGACCGCTTCGGGGACGGAGACGATCTTCTTCTGAATGAGCTCGGTGAGCGACTGCTCCATCGTCTGCATCCCGCGGCTCGTGCCGGTCTGCATGTACGAGTAGACCTGCTCGATCTTGCCCTGACGGATCAGGTTCCGGATGGCATCGTCGAGAAAGAGGATCTCGAGGGCAGCAGCCCGCCCCTTGCCGTCCATGGTCGGCAGCAGGGTCTGGGTGACGATCCCCTGGAGGGTGTTAGCAAGCTGCATTCGCACCTGCGCCTGCTGCTCGGCCGGGAAGACGTCGATGATGCGGTCGATCGTGCTCGGTGCGCTCTGCGTGTGCAGGGTTCCGAAAACGAGGTGACCGGTCTCTGCCGCCGTGAGCGCCGTCGAGATCGTCTCGAGGTCGCGCATCTCGCCGAGCAGAATCACGTCGGGGTCCTGACGCAGAGCTCCGCGTAGAGCGTCCGCAAAGCCCGTTGCGTCCTGGCCGATCTCGCGCTGGTTGACGATGCAGCGCTTGTGGTTGTGCAGGAACTCGATCGGATCCTCGATCGTGATGATGTGATCGGTACGGGTTCGATTGATCTCGTCGATGATCGACGCAAGCGTCGTCGACTTACCTGAGCCCGTGGGGCCGGTCACGAGAACGAGCCCACGCGGCCTCGCCGTCAGCTCGTGGAGGCTCGCCGGAAGGCCGAGCTCCTCGAGCGAGCGAATGTCCGTAGGGATCGTGCGGAACGCCGCGGCGAGGCTCTCACGCTGGTAGTAGGCATTGACGCGAAAGCGGGCGAGGCCACGGATACCGTAGGCGAAATCGAGCTGGCGATTGATCTCGAGATGCTTCTGCTGCTCGGTCGTCGTGATCCGGTAGACGAGCTGCCTGATCAGATCCGGGTCGAGCCGCGGAAACTCGCTCAGGAGCTCTATGTGCCCGTGACGGCGGACAGCCGGCAGGGAGCCGGATGTGAGGTGCAGATCGGAGGCGTTGAGCCCAACGGCACACTCGAGCAGGCCATCGATCGAGAGCGGAGCGGCATCAGTGGTGTGATCGGAAAGCTCCACGGGTGCTCCTATCGGCAGGGCCAGCCCGGAGCTTGAGAGTGGTGTGCCAAGGGCGGTGCCCGCGAGGAGGATTCAGGCGTTTCTCTTCCGCGCACGCGCGCGCGAGAGAGATCACACCAGTCATCACCCAGCGTGGGTGACCGTATCCCTCCGAGATCACCCATTTGGGTCTCAAGCCCTGAGCGCCTGCGCACCGATAGCTGACCTGTCGGTTCTACCCCCTAGTAAGGAGAAAGTGCACATGTCCTCGTTCATTTCCAAGCTGCAGAAGCGCGTCGCGAAGGAGGAGTCGGGCTTCACGCTCATCGAGCTCCTCATCGTGCTCGTGATCATCGGCATCCTCCTCGCGATTGCCGTTCCGTCGTACCTCGGCTTCAAGGTTCGGGCAGAGAAGTCGGCCGCACAGTCGAACGTGCGCTCGGCCATTCCGTCCGCTGAGGCCTACTTCGCCGACAACGGCACGTACGTCGGCCTTAACGAGACCGCCCTTCGGTCGATCGACGCCGGTCTTGCGAGCGGCGGTGCGTGGGCCATCTCGGGCACGTCCACGACGGGTTACACGATGACGTGGCTCAAGACTGGTGGCGCCTGCACCGGGGCTGTCACGGGCCCTGGCGGCTCGGTCACAGTCAGCGGCTGCTGAGCAACTGAACGGACGGTACGACCACGAGGGGCGCGGGCGACCGCGCCCCTCGTGGTGTTTGTACACAAGCCCGTCGACCTCCGCCGCTGATCGAATTCGCGCATTCCGAACGGGACTCAGGACAGACGCAAGATCTGTCGAAGAAGTGAGCGAAGATGGTCGTACATCCCCCTCAAACCATAGGTCTGCGTCGGCGCCACTTCAGCCTCGCCTTGCGGCCGGCGGTCGCTGTCGCAGGCCTCATCGTCGCGAGCTTCGCTGTCCGCGTCGCAGCGATTCTCGGGCGCGATGTGCAGCGCTACCTGCCGGACGAGTACCTCTACGGACAGCTCGCGCGCTCGATTGCCGACGGACATGGAGCACACGTACTCGGCGAATCGGTTGCGCTTCCAGCCCTGCTGCAGCCGATCCTGACCGCCCCCGCGTGGCTCCTCGGCGATCCCGAGATCGCCTTTCGACTGACGCAGTGCGCGAACGCCGCGGCCATGTCGCTCGGTGCCGTGGTGGCGTACCTGCTCGCTCGCGAACTCGGCATTCGGGCCTGGACGGCCGTCGGGGTCGTTGGCGTCACTCTCGCCTCACCGGGACTTCTCTATGCCGGCTACGTCACGGCTGACGCATTCGGGTACGCACTTGCCCTCTTCGCGATTCTCCTCGCCGTGCGAGCGATCGCGCGGCCATCCCTTCGTCTCCAAGCGGGCTTCATCGCGGCCGCAGGCCTCGCCACGTTTGCTCGAGCACAGTACGTCGCCCTGTTCGTGGCTGCAGCGCTGGCGGCGGTGGTCGTCGAGAGGGTGCGCATCAGGACACTGATTACGAGGCACGCACTGATCCTCGGCGTCCCCGTGCTCGTCACCTGCGCGATCACGATCACAGGGCATCTCGGACGCTACGCATCCGTGACGTCGTTCGGCTTCGCTTCGGGCGCGATCGGCTGGCTGCCGCCGTCCGCCTTTATGCTCGTGCTCGCGACGGGCATCGTCGTCGTCCCCGGAGCCGTGGCCTGGTCGCTCCACGAGCTCGTCCATCCGCAGAATCGCCGCTCGCTCACGTTCGCGTCGCTCACGACCGGCGTGATCGGAATCCTTCTCGTCGCAGCCGCGCTCCTCTCGGATGAGACGGCGTCCGACCGATTCTTCGAGCGGTACCTGATCATCGGTGCGCCTCTCGCGGCAATAGCATTCGGCTGCTGGATCTCCAGGCCCCGCGCGTGGCGGTACGTTGCGCTCGGCACGTCCCTCGCGCTCGTGATCTCGGTGGCCCGCGTGCCATTGAGCGGATTCACGGCGGGACAGGGTCGGGCGGACTCCCCGTTCCTGCTCGCGGTCGGTCAGCTCGAGGCGACGGTCGGCATCGGTGACGCCAGCCTGCTCGTTGCACTCGCGGCGTCGGCTGCTTCCTTCCTCGCGATTGCGGCAGCCGTCGATCGTGTCAGCAACCGGGTGATGTTCGGTGCGGCGATCGCGGTTCTGGCGTTGATGTCCTTCGGAGCGCACGCGGCCGACCGCTCGCTCTCCCGCGAGGTACTCGAGACGAAGCTCGGCCCGGCAGCGAACTGGGTCGATCGAGCAGGGGTCGACGACGTCCTGCTCGTACAGACCGCTCGTGGTGATCGAACCGCCGCGATGCTGGTCACGCTGCGCAACCGTTCAATCAGCGGTGCCGCGCTTCTCGGGCTTGATGCCACCTCGTTCGACGGTGTGGCTCATAGGCTCACGATCTCCGACAGCGGGATTCTCGAGCTGGTCGGCCTACCGGTACGCCGACCCCTCGCGATCGTCCAGACTGCTACGC
>JAYTJO010000073.1:0-5492 GCA_043730975.1 Thermoleophilia bacterium
GCCGGCAAGCGCATGGGCGAGCTCGACCTCCTGCCGGCCCCGTTCCCGGTGCACGAGTTCCTGAACGAGCGCGACTTACGCCACGTGATGCGGCTCTACCAGGTCGGTGGCCTCTCCTACGGAAACCTCTCGGCCCGCAAGGACGAGACGCGATTCTGGATGAGCGCCTCGGGCGTCGACAAGACCGCTCTCGAGGAGCCCTGTCGCGACATTCTGCTCGTCACGGATTACGACGAGGAGAACGCGTGCATGCGCATCAGCGTCGCGCCCGGGATCGAGCCGCGACGTGTCTCGGTCGACGCGATCGAGCACTGGATGATCTACCAGGCTCACCCGGAGGTTGGTGCGATCCTCCATGTGCACGCATGGATGGAGGGCATCGCGGCAACCGACATCAACTACCCGTGTGGAACGCAGGAGCTCGCCGAATCGGTCGCCGACCTGATCGCTCGCGAGCCGGATCCGGCACATGCGGTGATCGGTCTCCGCAACCACGGGATCACCGCCACGGGCGACACGCTGACCGACATCCTCGACCGCATCCAGGTCGACATCCTCCGCCAGGTTCCGATGACGTAAGGGTGACGAAAGTCGCGATGGAAGAGCGTATCGCGACTTTCGTCACCCTTACGTCATCGATCTCTTTGCGCGCTTCGCGCGATCCTGAAGCCGGGAACCTACGGTTCCCCGTGACCCCTCCCTTTCAGAATGCGCAACCCGCGCGGATCGGGAACGCCTCCGTGACGCCGCGATTTCCGTAGGGGCTATGCGCAGCCGAGCCTCGGCGAGGCGAAGCGTCGCCCGTCCGTCGTGTCCTACTCGCTCCGCTGTGACCGCAGGCGCAGAAGCGCCAGAATCGTGAGTGCAGGGACGAGCACGAGGTCGTTCACCATGCACCAAACACAGATCGCGTCGATCACGAAGAGCTGCAGGATCACGAGGTAGGCGGCGAATGCGAGCGAGCCGATCGCAATAGCCGCCGTGAGCGTGCGCGCGAGCTCGCTGTTCCAGATCGTCAGCGCCAGAGCGACGACCCAGACCCCGAGCCCGAGCACCGCAATGGGAATGCCGATAAGAACGGCGTAGCTCGACTCCTGAACCGTTTCGCAGCCGCCGGAGCCGGTGCAGATGAGAGCCTTCGGCTCGTAGTGCACGTACGTGAGATATCCGGCGACCGCGATGCCGGCAAGCGAGACGACGATCAGCGCCACGCGCAGGACGCGGTCGCTCACCGGCCGAGCGCTTCGTCGAGGAGGGTTGCGAATGCCTCTCCGCTATATGCGGTAGGCCGGACGAGCTTCGGCGCGTCAGTGCCGATCCTGATGAAGAACCAGGGCGTCCCGGGCACCTTGCGCCGCTCGGCCTCGACGGCGTGCGCAGCTGCCTGCTTTCGAACCGAGAGGCTCCTGGCATCGAGGATGAGCTTGTTCGCGTTGAGGCCGGGGATACCGCGCGCAAGTCGCCGTACGCCCCTGTCGGTCGCGAGCTCGTTCAACTTCGCCTGGTTCTCGTAGAGCACCTCCGTCATCTGCCAGAGCTTGCTCTGGCGTCCGGCCGCGAGCACGTACCGGAGTGCCGGCTCGGAGGCGCGAGTGACGACACCAAGCCCCCGGAAGTCGACCTTCACGAGCCCCGGCCGAACGTAGTCGTTGATGATCGTGGGGAAGGCCAGCTTCATGTAGTCGTTGCAGTGCGTGCAGGCGAGATCCTCGAACTGGATCAGAGTCACGGCTGCCGTCTTCTGACCGATGACGGTGCCGCGCTGCGGGATTCCCTGCACGAGAGCGGTGCCAGGAGAGGCACCCACGCCGGCCACCAGCGCGAGTGCGAGCACCCCGGTCGCAGCAATGAATCCGAAGCGGCCGGGCCGCACCTCAGCCCTTCAGGGCGTCATCGAGCGCAGGTCGGAACCCGTTCGGCTCGAGGGAAGTCGGACGGATCTCGTACAGAGGATTGACGCCGATGCCGATGTAGAACCAGGGAGTTCCCTCCACCTTCAGCGCGGTCGCCTCCTGGCTAGCGGCGTTGATCAGTTTCGTCACCGCGGCACTCTTCGCGTCCACCTTGACCTTCGCGGCTTCGAGGCCGGGAACCTCCGCCAGGATCTCGTCGATCAGCTCGTCCGTCACCCAACCCGAATTCTCGGCGCCCTGATTCTCGTAGAACAGCCCCACAACCTCCCAGAGCTTGTTCTGGAAGCTCGCTGCGACGGCAATCTGCAGGGCTTTCAGTGAATCCGGACCGAGGAACGTGAGACCGCGAAAGTCGATCTTGACAAGACCTGGTCTAACGTACTCGTCGATGATTGCGGGCAGTGCGTCGTCGGTGTACGCCTTGCAGGCCGGGCACTGGAGGTCTTCGAACTGGAGCAGCCGAACCGTCGCTTCGGGATTGCCGAGCACCATTCCCGCCTGGGGGATGCCAGCAACGACCGCGACGGCCGGGTCCGTCGTGCCCGTCGTCTCCGTGCTCGTCGTTTCCGCAGGAGCCGACTCGTCGTTCTTGTCGCGGGTGAGATAGCTCCCGGCCACGAGGGCCGCCGCGATCGCGACAGCGACAGCGATGGCTATGACGAGCGTCCGGTTGCGACTCGAGTCGGTCGGCGGCTTCGGCACAGGCGGCACGCCATGAATTCTGCCTGCAAACCGGCATCGTCGGCGCGAGAACGTGTTCAATGCCCGGGTGGACGCAAATGAAAGACGACGGGCCCTTGTCGAGGCGGGCATCGCCATCACGTCGGAGCTGTCGCTCGATGCCGTCCTCCAGAAGCTGATCCGGATCGCGGCGGAGCTCACCGCTGCGCGGTACTCGGCCCTCGGAGTGATCGATCGTTCCGGGCGCGAGCTCGATCGGTTCGTCACCTTCGGGATCGATGACGAGGCGAGAGCCGCGATCGGAGACCTCCCGCGGGGGCGCGGGATTCTCGGCGTGTTGATTACCGACGCTCGCCCTCTGCGACTGGACGATCTCACGCGGGATCCCCGGTCTGTCGGCTTCCCTCCAAATCACCCTCCGATGAACAGCTTCCTCGGGGTTCCCGTCATGACACGGGGGATGGCATTCGGAAACCTCTACCTGGCGGAGAAGCAGCCGACCGGTCCCTTCAGCGAGGAGGACGAGGAGACCGTCACGCTTCTGGCGGCACAGGCGGCGGTGGCGATCGAGAATGCGGGAAGCGTGCAGCGGGACGCTCTGCGGCGAGCCGTCCAGGCGCAGGAAGCAGAGCGGCGACGGCTTGCGCGCGAGTTGCACGACGAGACCGGCCAGGCGCTCACGTCGATGCTCCTCGGGCTCGCCTCGGTCGAGCGGGCCGAGACGGCGGAAGAGGCGCATGTCGCCGCTGGCGCGTTGCGCGAGCTCGTCGTCGAGACGCTTCAAAACGTCCGCAGGTTGGCGGTCGAGCTCCGACCGTCGGCGCTCGACGACTTCGGCCTCGAGCCCGCGCTGCGGCGACTGGGGCAGACCGTCAAGGAGGGTGGTGCGCTGGACGTGCAAGTCGAGACAAGGCTCGGTTCGGAGCGCCTTCTCCCCGAGGTCGAAACGGCCGTCTACCGCATCGTGCAGGAAGCTCTGACGAACGTCGTCAAGCACGCGTCGGCGGAGCGGGTGAGCATCGTTGTGACGCGAATGCCGCAGAGGCTGATGGTCATGATCGAGGATGACGGATCGGGCTTTGACCCGGGCGCCGGCCCCGGCGAAGGCCTTGGACTGCTCGGAATGCGTGAACGCGTGCAGCTCCTCGATGGATCGCTCACGATCGACGCGCAGCCGGGCTCGGGAACGACGCTCGTGGTCGAGTTTCCACTCGCCTGACTGGAAGCGGTTCGGGTGCTCAGTTCTTTTGCCCTGCACCTGCGCTTCGCTCAGGCCGCGGCGTCTCCCGCAAGTGCGGCGATCGTTCGCCCGAAAGCGGGCGCGAACTTGAATCCGTGACCGGAGCATGCCGACGCTACGACGACCCGACCGTGGCGCTCGAGCACGAACGACTCGTCGGACGTGTTCGTGTAAATGCATGTCTCGGTGGCGACTGGCTCCGGATCGAGCTCGGGGTAGCGTGCTGCCGCCCAGGTCGAAACCCAGCGTACGACTGCCGGATCGGGCACGCCGGGCTCATCCGGATCCGTGACGGGCCCGGCGTGATGTAGGCCCGCCTTGAGCCCGACTCCGGGAGCTGCCAGAGCGTAATTGATGAGTCCGGGACGCCGGAGGCCGTGCTCCTCCGCAATCGGAACGGCGTCGTCGATTACCGGTGGGAGAGACAGAGGATCGGGGATCCGAAAGTAGGTGATCGTCTCGCGCGTCGGGATGACGGGGAGCTCGACGTCGACCGCCGCAAGAAGGTACCGCGACCAGGCTCCCGCGGCAACAACGACCGCACGGGCCGCGAAGACCGCCGTCTCGGTGTGGACGCGGACGCAACCGTTCCCTCGCTCGAGGTCCGTGACGCGGTGATGTTCGTGAACGGCCGCGCCGGCCTCTACAGCAGACGCGAGGAGGGCGGAGGTGGCCCGGTCGGCAAGCGTCGTCCCGCCATCCGGCTGGAACAGCACCTCCTCGGTGGCGCGCGCGGCGATCGGCCAGCGGGCCACTGCCTGCGTGCCGGTAAGGAGCTCGTGTCGGACGCCGCATCCGGCGAGTGCACGCGCGTTCTCGCCCGCAAGGGCGCCGAAGGTGAGGTCACCCGTCGGCACGATCAGCTGCTCTCCGCACTCGGCCTCGAGCTCGCTCCAGGCCAGCCGGGCCCCCTGCGCGAGTCGCACATAGTGCTGATCGGGGTAGGTGAGGCGGAAGATACGTGAGGCGCCGTGGCTCGACCCCAGTGCGTGACCGACGTCGAACTGCTCCAGGAGAACGACCCGACGCCCCGCCTGAGCGAGCGCACGCGCCGTCGCGACTCCCATCACCCCTGCCCCGACGACGACGATCTCGGTGTCGATCGTCCTCGGGGTGCTCGTCGTCGCTACGGCGTAGTCCCCCGGGCAGCCTTCGAAGCTGCCCGTGCAAGAGCCTGATAGGCGCTCGCGCGCTCGGCCTGATCGCCGCCCGCCTCGGCGGCCTCGACCGCCCTGATCCGCTCCGAAACCCCGGGATCGAGCACATCTCGACCGAACGCGAGCACCTGCTCGGAGACACCCGTCCGGCGGGCGATCTCGCGCATCACCTGGAGCGAGGGAACCCGCTCGCCTCGCTCGATCCGGGATATGTACGCGGAGCTACAGCCCGGGAAGGAGAGCTCGCGCTGGCTCAGGCCCGCGGCGTCGCGCGCCTCGCGCACCCGGATTCCCACGGCGCTCGGGTCGTCGTAATGCGGCGTGCGAGCACGCTTGAAGGTCAACGCTGGCGAATCCGCCATCACGACCCATTACCGTACACCCTTCCTCCGCTTCTGAATAGGGCGCTCGTGCACCGTTTCGAGACGGTGCACCGATCACTCCGTAGGGGAGACGGCGCAGCCTCTCCCGGGATAGGGCACGCCGAACGCCGACCTCTGG